>JAJYNF010000083.1 GCA_021786455.1 Acidobacteriota bacterium | reverse complement strand
GTCGAGCGTGTCCTGCTGGAGCTGTGCGTTGCTGTGGACTAGGAAAACGGTTTGCGGTGGAACCGCCGTTCCGGGAAGGATCGGACGCCCGACCACGCGCCCATCCGTCGTGGCGGCAATCCACAGGGTGGTTTCCGGGACCAATCTGCCGAGGCCGCGAACCTGAATGTCCATCGCCCCGCGTTTGACCGTATCCATCCACACCGTCGAGCGCTCCACGCTGGGCGGAGCGGGTTTCAAACGCGATAAACCAACCGTCACGAGCGCCAGCGCCAGGGTTCCGGCCACAATATAGACCACCCGCCGCAGGCGCCGCTTCCGGCGATCAATGGGGCGAGCCACGTCCATTCAATTCTCCCCGCGTCAGAAGCGGAGGCTCGGGTCCGGCGCTTTTTGCGGCCGAATCGCTCCCCTAGACATCCGACAGTACTCATGCTAGCGCCTGCCCTGTAGAATGTCAAGGGGAATATTCGGACGAACTGACTCGACTCGCTATTCCCTGCTTCGCCGGCAGGACGGGCTGGCGGTATAATTCACAGGCTCCATTGGCAAGGCAGGCGAATTGAGACAGTGGCTGAATGAGGGCAAGTTCAAACAGCGCCATCGAGGCGGGAGGAAGGGCCATGCGCATCGTGCTCGGAGCGGATCATGCAGGGTTTGAGATGAAGCAAAGCCTTCTCGCTTACGTTGGCAGTTTAGGATATGAAGTTTTGGATGTCGGCGCCCACAGCGGTTCCCAACCCGACGATTATCCCGACTTCGCCGAAGCGGTGGCTGAGGCCGTGCGCAGCGGCCGAGCCGAGCGTGGAATTTTAATTTGCGGCAGCGGCGTCGGCGCTTCGGTGGCAGCCAATAAGATTCCCGGGATTCGCGCCGGCCTTTGCCACGACACGTATTCTGCGCATCAGGGCGTCGAGCACGACGACATGAACATTCTTGTTCTTGGGTCGCGGGTCATTGGGCTGGAGCTGGCGCGCGAGCTTGCGCGAACCTTTCTCGCCGCGCAATTCTCCGCCGAAGAGCGCCACGCGCGTCGGCTGGCGAAGGTCAAGGCCATCGAAGCCCGATTTCATGCTGGTGAGTAGCGTCGTTCTAACTCGTGATGGCCCGGCTGCTGCCGCGAAGCCCTGCGTCTTCGCCGCAGGGCTGAAACGTGACGTATCGGCGGACCAAGCTGAAACAGCGCGAGCACGGTTGTGCGCTCCATCACTGAAGCTCTTGTCGGAAACGGCCATGATCCATTTGGACGCGTCTCGCGCGTGAATTACTCACATGGGGCGAGACGGCGGAGGACAATCGGAGAAAGTCATCGTTAGCTCACTGGAGGAAGGCCATGAATCTGATGCCTTTCACCCTGGCCTGGCTGGTTTTGCTGGTGATAGCTATCGTCATGGGAATCTATCGTCAGGCGCTCGGCAGGCACGAAGATGAAACCGTGCATCTGGGGGCGAGCGAAGCGGCCATGGTCAGCCAGCAGAAGAGCTTGGCAAAGAAAATCGAATCCGCGGGGCGTTGGTTGAGATGGCTGGTGGCGCTGACCTTGGTTTATGGCGTGGTTCTGCTTGCCGTCTATTTACACCGCGTTTGGATCGAAGGCGCGATGCCGCGCTAAGTACCGATATTCTGGGCCCAGCCGCGTCCGGCGAGGGAAAGCTTTTTGCCCGGAGATATCGCTGGTCCCAGGGCCCGGTCTGCGCAGGCTGAAAGCCGGTGTTGCTTATCCTGAGGGAGATGCCACGTGTCCAACGCCCGTCCGAGTCTGCCGCGAAGGGGTAGCACGGTCCCTCGCTACGCTCTGCCTAACCTAGCGTCCCATGCGATTTACAATTGAAAGTCGGGGCGGGCACAGGTAGAATACTCATTTGTCAGATTGCTCCCAAGGAGCCCCATGAAAGAGAAGATTCATCCCGATTACCATGAAGTCATGGTGGTTTGCGCCTGCGGGAATACGTTCAAAACGCGCTCGACATGCAAGAGCGAGACGCTCCACATCGAAATCTGCTCGAGCTGCCACCCCTTCTTTACCGGCAAGCAGAAGCTGGTGGACACGGCGGGGCGAGTGGAACGCTTTCGGAAAAAGTACGCTGGCTTTGCAAAAAGCGAGGCGAAGCCTGCGGCGGCAAAGGCACAGAAGTAGCCGACCCAGCGGCATGGCGGGCTCAAACTCCTTTCTATGGAACGCTGACACGGTGGAATCAATCGAGTGGCGACAACTCCCTCCGACAGTCGTTACGTCACCGAGCCGAAGGTTTATGTTGTCGGGCGGCAAACTGTCGTTGAGGAAGAGGTCTCAAGGTTTCTCAGCGACGAGGGTCTCTTGTTCACCACCGACGCCCGCGCGGCCTCCGAGGTGCTGGCAGAAATCGCCGGCCGAACCTGCTACCTGTCCTTCGGCAAGGGCCGTAAGACGAATAAAGAATATCTCGAAAATATCCTCACCTCGAAGCACGGCAGCGTGCTCGAACACGCCGTCTGGTGTCTGCTCCTCACGGGCGTGAGCCGTTCACTGACGCATGAGTTGGTGCGTCACCGCGCCGGCTTTGGCTACTCGCAGCTTTCTCAGCGGTATGTGGACGAAAGCGAAGCGCGCTATGTAGTGCCGCCGCTATATCAGGAGAATCCTGAACTGCGCGCCCGCTGGGAGCAGGTCATCGAACGGGCTCGGCAAGCCTACCGGGAGCTCGCCGAAGCCACCGCGGCTTTCGTGCAGCAAAAGCACCCGGAGATGGCGCCGCGCGATCGCCGCAAGTGGGCGCGGCAAGCCGCCCGCTCCATCTTACCGAACGCTTGCGAAACCAAAATCTTTGTCACCGGCAACAGCCGCGCTTGGCGGCATTTTATGGAACTTCGCGGCTCGCCTCACGCCGATACGGAAATCCGCCGCCTTGCCGTCGAGGTCGCTCGGGCTCTTAAAAAAGAAAGCCCCAACATCTTCCAAGATGTTGAGGTCTATCTTGAAGCGGACTCCCTGCCCGCCGTTCGAGTCCAGCATTCAAAAGTCTAAGATAGCCGAGGAAGAAGGTCGAAAAGCCGAGGACAGGCGGCGGCTTGCCTGGAAAGCAATATGGCCGGGTCGGTTTCCGGGTCCGGCGATCCGTTTTCCGTTTCTGGTAGAATAAATGTTAGCAAGGACGCCTTCGATGGATTTTACCCAATCGCCGTTCCTGGTAATCTGGGAGACAACTCAAGCTTGTGACCTTGCGTGTGTTCATTGCCGCGCATCGGCTCAGCCTCTGCGACATCCCGCGGAGTTAACCACTCACGAAGGGTTCAAACTGCTGGCTGAAGCCGCCGACATGGGCACGCCGGTGTTCATTTTGAGTGGCGGCGACCCGCTCAAGCGGCCTGACTTGCTTGACCTCGTGCGCGAAGGGAAGCGGCTGGGTCTCCGTATGGGAACCATACCCGCGGCCACGCCAGCCTTGACCGCTGCTTTGGTGCGACAGTTGAAAGAAGCTGGATTAGACCAAATGGCACTCAGCCTCGATTATCCCCGCCCCGAGCTACACGACCGTTTTCGCGGAGTTGACGGAGCGTTCGAGCGAACGCTCGCCGCAGCCGGCTGGGCACATGAATGCAGCTTGCCCCTCCAAATCAATACCACGCTATGGGCTGAATCCGCAGCCTATCTGGCGGAGATGGCGGAGTTGGTGGCGCGCCTTGAAGCCGTTTTCTGGGAGGTGTTCTTTCTGGTGCCGGTGGGGCGTGGAGAAATGCTCGATGGGATCGAGGCGCGCCGGTGCGAGGATTTGTTCGGCGCCTTATACGAGGTTCAGAAGCGAGCCCGCTTTGTCCTGAAAGTGACTGAAGCTCCCCATTACCGCCGGTACGTTGCGCAACGGGAGGCTCAAAAACGACCCGCTCCGCCCGTTCAAGATTCTGGCTCGCCCGATGGCAAAGTGACGATGCCTGAAATCCTCCGACGGTCCGAAGGTCCGGGACACACTATCGGTCTTGCACCGCACGGGGTGAATTCCGGCAAGGGTTTCGTATTCGTCTCACACCTGGGTGAGGTATATCCGAGCGGCTTTTTGCCAGTCTCCGCAGGCAACGCGCGTGCGCAGAGCTTGGCCGAGATTTACCGTAAATCTCCTCTCATGCGTGCGCTGCGCGACCCCGATGCTCTCGGCGGCCGATGTGGTCAATGCGAGTATCGTGGGATTTGCGGTGGCTCTCGCTCGCGCGCCTATGCCTTGACAGGCGATTACCTGGCCACTGACCCTTGGTGCGCCTATCAACCCAACCGAGGACACTTTGAGGCGAGCCCAGTGATTTCTGGAGCGTAGAGTTGCAAGCAATCTCGCCTGAGAAAGTCGGCCTTGGGGACAGAGGGGCTAGAATTGTCAACTGCTGCTTGATGAGGTTCCGCAGTTTTTTTGCGACGTACCTGGTTTAGAGTGCCCGAGCGCCACCGCATTCAGCCAGAAGCGGGAACTTTTTTCGACTTCTTCTCCGTCCGTCGAGGCTTGCCGAAAGCCGCTGGCGAAACCCAGGACCCGGATCGCCCAAGCCATAATGATTGCCGCTTGCCGGCAAAGCTAATGCCCGGAGGCAGCTCACTCTTAACGAGCATTTTACAAACACCGGAAACCCCTCGGATGCAATAAGCGTCTAATCCAATTTGGAGTCGTACCCAATGAAAAGTCAGCGTCCCTATATTTTTGCGCTCCTGGTCATAAGTTTTCTTCTGCCGGCACTAATCCCGGGCGAGTCTCCATCCGCGGATGCCCAGTCGTCCGCGCCTGCCATCGGGATGGTTACTGCGGTGGGCTCGCGCGAGTTAACATTACACACGGACGCCGGCTCCAACCTGACCGTCCAAGTCCCCCGTGGCATCATCATTTTGCGAGTTCCGCCGGGGGCTAAGAACCTGAACGCGGCCGCGAGAATTCCGTTCGCGCAGGTCGTCGTGGGCGACCGAGTTCTGGTTCGAGGCGAGGGGGCGCCAAGCCAGAAGGCGATGACGGCCGCTTCCATTATTGTGATGACTCGATCGGACATTCAGAAAGAACACCAGGCCGAACGCCTCGAGTGGCAGCAGCACGGGATTGCAGGAGTCGTAAAGGGCGTTGACCCGACCACCAAGCAGATTTCCCTAGCCGTCCCCAACGTTCCCCCGACGCCTGCTCACCCGACCCATCTGGTAACTCTTAGCTTGGCCCCTGGCGCGACGCTCCTACGCTATGCCCCGGACTCGGTGAAGTTTAGAGACGCTAAACCGGCCTCCTTGGACCAAATTAAACCCGGCGATCAAGTTCGCGCCCTTGGAACTCTCAGTGCGAACGGTAGCCAGTTTGCTGCTCAGGAGGTTGTTTCAGGTACCTTTCTTAACATCGGCGCCACCGTTATCTCTGTTGACCCGGCCCGCCGAACCTTAACCGTTAAGGATTTGGCGACTGACAAACCGCTGCTTGTGAGGATTGATTCCAACACCAAAATGCATACCTTGCCGCCCTTTGTGGCGATGATGATTGCCCGTTTTAACTCAGGCAGCAGTGCAAAGGCAGGAGGCTCTGCCGGCGGCCCACAGCATAGAATGGGATTTGCCGGCCGAGAAGCGTCAGGCGGGCCAAGTCCCGGCCGAGCCGGCGGCCCATCCGGCGACTTCAACGCCATGTTGGACCGCACCCCACCCCTCTCACTGAGCACGGTGAAGGCGGGTGAGCCGTTGATTGTGGTGAGCACGGAAGGCGCCAAGCCCGGCGAAGTGACCGCCATTGACGTCTTGGCCGGCGTGCGACCGATTCTGGCGGCCCGGCCGAAGGGCAGCAAGCAAGTTCGGCTGGGCCCGTGGAACCTGAGCATCGGCGGAGGAAGCAGCGCGAGTGAGGGCATGACCGGGATGGGCGGAGGCTCATGACTTTGAGTGGAAACGGGCGCGAATCATCCCTCGTGCTAAATCGCGGCTGAGGATATTTCCTATCAAAGATTGCCCAAGACACTGCGCTGCCATCTGGGGATGTTTGGAACGGGCTTCACTATTTCGACTGGACGCAAAGGGAGAAGGAGTTGAGGATGATTGATGTGTTACGGAACGCAGTAAGAGCTGGAGCTGCTGGCATGATGGCAATATGCTTTGCCGCGGGGCTGCTGGCTCAATCAGGAGTAGTCAGCTTGCGCGGGCGGGTGACGGACCCCACGGGCGCCTCGATACCTGGCGCTACGGTGACGGCAACCGGGGCGAATGGGGCCATCCAACAAACTGAGACGGATGAGCAAGGTCTGTATAGTTTTCGAGGCCTCGCCCCGGGCAGTTACACCGTGGCTATCACGGCCAAGAATTTTGCGCCCTTCGTCAAAACGGCAGTAGCGGTGGTTGCCGGCAAAGTGGCTGTCGTTAATACCCAGCTTGCCGTCATGCTCCAAAAGCAGCAGGTTACGGTTCGAACAGGCACCGCGAAACTCAGCATCAGCCCGCAAAAGAACGCGAGCGCGCTCGTCATCAAAGGCGCCGCGCTTAAGGCTTTTTCTGACAATCCGGACGAGATGCAGAGCGAGCTCGAAGCTCTGGCCGGGCCGGCCGCCGGGCCCAACGGCGGGCAAATTTACATTGACGGCTTCGCCGGAGGCCAGCTTCCGCCCAAATCGGACATTTTGGAGGTAAAGGTTAATACAAATCCGTTCACCGCGGCTCATGAAAACCTGGGCTACGGCCGCATTGACGTGATTACCAAGCCGGGCTTTCAGCAGTTCCACGGTGAAGTTTTCACTTTTGGAAACGATTCAGCCTTCAACTCCCGCAATCCCTTTGTCGCAAAGGAACCCGGTTACCACTCCTTGTTTTACCATGCTGATGTTGGAGGGCCGCTGGGTAAGAAAGCTTCCTTCTTCTTCAGCATCTTTCATCGGACATCAAACGGCGTTTCCGTGGTGGATGCTCCGATCCTGAGTCAAAACTTTCAGCCGACAACCCTTAACGAGGCCGTGCCAACCCCTTCCTCATTCACTTTCATCAGCCCTCGCTTCGACTTTCAGCTCGGAAAGAACAATGTGCTGACGGTGATGTATCACCACTCCGGGGGCAGCCAGACCAACGGTAATATCGGGCAGTTCAGCCTTCCCTCTCAGGGCGTGAACACCAATCACACGGAGAATGAGCTCCACCTCATGGACACCCAGGTGGTCAATGCCTCTACCGTCAACGACCTCCACTTTGGCCTCACGCGCGAAGATAGCACGACGCTGCCCGCTAGCCTCGCGCCGACGCTCGATATTCGCGGCGCCTTTACCGGCGGGGGTAGCAGCGGCGGCAAAGGCACGGAATCGCACTGGCACAGCGAACTCACCGACGAAGTGGAAATTACGGCCGGACGGAACAACGTTATCTTTGGCGGCCGTCTCCGTGACTTTGACGAATCAGACACTACAACCGGTGGCTTTAACGGGGCTTTTGTTTTCCCCTCCCTCACGTCCTATCAGCTTACTGAGGAGGGTTTAGCGCAGGGAATGACGATGGCGGAAATCCAGGCCGCAGGCGGTGGACCCAGCCAATTCTCCATTACGGCAGGCAATCCTCTGGCATCAGCCAACCTTTGGGACATCGGGCTGTACGCGGAGGACACCTATAACTTGCGACCGAACCTTAACCTGAGTCTCGGTCTTCGTTTCGAGTCGCAGAACCACATCAACGATCACGCTGATTGGGCTCCGCGCATGGGACTTGCGTGGGGGCTCGGCCACGGCGCCAGCCCAAAGACGGTTCTGAGGGCGGGCTTTGGTATCTTCTACGACCGCTTTGGAATGGGGGACATCCTTCAGGCGGAACGTCTGAACGGCATCAACCAGCAGAGATACGTGGTTAACCAGCCGGGCTTTTTCCCCACGATTCCGCCGATCAGCACATTGGGGGGGGCGGCAACTTTTCCCACCATGTATCAGATTGACCCGAGCCTGCGCGCGCCCTACACGATCGAATCAGCAGTTAGCCTTGAGCGCCAGGTCGCTCGCAACGTGACTGCCTCAGTTACCTATATCAATTCACACGGGGTTCATCAGTTGATGATGCGGAATATCAACGCCCCGCTACCGGGGACGTACAACCCCGCCAACCCCTCGAGCGGCGTGCGGCCCTTCGGCAATGTCGGGAACATCTATCAGTACGAGTCCGATGGTATTTTCAACGAAAACCAGGTCATCGCCAACTTCAGCGTGCGAGAGGGGCTAGGCCTGACGATGTTCGGGTTCTACACGCTGAGCTACGCCAATAGCGACCCCCTCGGCGGTTTCCCGATGAACCAGTACGACATCGCGGAAGATTACGGCCCCGCTGGCTTCGTAGTGCGCAATCAGGCCCTAGTGGGCGGAACCTTTGCCGCTCCGCTCGGGTTCCAACTGAGCCCCTTCGTCAATTTCAATTCTGGCCATCCTTACAACATCACATTAGGCGAGGATTTGTTCGGCTCCTCAATTTTCAACGCGCGGCCTGCATTTGCCCCTCCCGGCGCGACCGGCCCGAACATTGTCACGACACCGTTCGGAGTTTTTGACACCCAGCCACAACCGGGAATGACTATCGTCCCGATAAACTACCTCACGGGACCCTCGAACTTCTCCGTAAACATGCGCCTAAGTCGCACCTTCGGCTTTGGCAAGGAAACCGGCGAGGGAGGGGGGCCAGGCTGGCAGGGGCCACGCCGGGGCGGATTGGGAGGGCGCGGGCTCGGCGGTCCAGGGCCAGGCGGATTTTTCCGACCCAATTCGGCGGAGAACCGGCGCTACCAGATCACCTTCGCCGTCATGGCGCACAACCTGTTCAATATCGTGAATCTTGGAACTCCGGTAGGCACGATTACTTCACCACTCTTCGGCAAGTCGAACTCGCTTGCCGGTGGGTTTTTCGCCACCGGCCAAGGCGCGAATCGCAGCATCAACTTAATGGTCAGATTCAGTTTCTAATCGAGGCCATCACGAGAGTGGGATGCTTACGTCCGGAGTCCATGCAGGAAACGCTACCGTTCCGGCTACGGGGGAGCGCGGGGTCACTCGATTTTTGACTGGGGTTGGGCCGGCGGCCGGGCGGCCTTCTTGTGCTCCCCTTTGACAAAGTACATTTTGTTGTCGGCTTCATTCAGAACATCGTCGAGGGTCTTGCTCTCCAACCATTCCGCTAAGCCAATGCTGAGGCCCAAATCGTAGCCGGGAAGTTGCCCGGCGCGGTTCCATTCCTCAACCAACCGAATGATCCGGTCGGCCACGATTTCTGCGCCCGCCAGCGAGGAGTCAGCCAGGATGACAGCGAACTCATCGCCGCCGTAACGCACCACGGCGTCCGACCCCCGAACCGAGGATTTTAACAAGGAAGCAATTTCAGCTAACAGGAAATCGCCCGTCAAATGGCCAAACCGAGTGTTGGCCTCTTTGAAATTGTCCACGTCAATGAGCATAAAGGAGAGCGGTTTGCCCAGTCGCCGCGCTCGGCTGATGTATTTTGAGGCCATATCGTCAAGAGACCTGCGGTTGTAAACTTCCGTCAGCGGGTCGGTGAACGATTGCAGGCGCAGCAGTTCGCTTTGAATCACACTCGAAATCAGGGACTCGCGCGTGCGGCGCAAATCCAGCCGACGATTGATGACATAAGTATTGAAAAGCACCAGCAATGCAATCAACGCCAGGAAAAGCTCTCTTGACACGTCAAATTCGATATGGACGATCCCGTGGCTCATGATGGCTGAGGGAAAAGCCATTGCCACGAACCCAGCCAATACCAAAATGCCGGTGCCGGCCACAATCAGCCAGAGTTCCCAATCACGTTTTTGCAGAACAGAAAGTTGCTGGCTGACCTTGGCCAGCACGCTTCCCGGGTCAGGCGTACGTTCCATTAAATCTTACCCCCGCAGCGGGCCCATCCCTATCGGCGTCCGTAACATGGCAGGTCCCCGCGGAACCGGCTGGCCCCTTGTCACAAGGCCGTTTATTATCGCCCAAAACGGCAAAGGGTCAAAGCAAATTCAGGGGCTCGGATAGACGGCCGCACGGCAAACTTCCAATGCGTGCATTAACTACTCAACAGATATCCAGGCAGTTCATTCGGCGCTCGAAATCGGAAGGCGGCGGAGCCTTCCCTGCCCGTCTGCCGCCGCCGGGTTCGGGTCGTCGCGCAGCTTGAATCGCTTCAGAAAACGCCTTGTAAAATAAGTGTAAATCCTGCTTAAGCAGCGGTTCAAGCTCGTTTGGACGCCGTGCCGACGTTATATAATCTGAGTTAATGGCGATGTCGCGCTCAAAATCAACCCTGCCGGTTTTCATCTTAAGCATCTTCGTGGTCGCCTGGGTGCTGGCGGGCTTCCTGGTCTATGGCTGGATCAATCGCGTCAGCGTGGCTGACCGCGCGCGGCAACACCATCTTCTCGGTGCCACGATGCGCAGCTTTCGCGGCGACTTTGTGGGAACTCTTTTCGAGATTCGCTCTACCTTCAGGCCCGCGCCCAGGGTTCGCAGCACCACAGGTCTGAACGCTTACTTATCCGCATTCTATTCACAATGGCGCTCGACGGACGCCAATGCGGCTTTGATTGATGGCCTCAGCGTGGCGGAAATTGGCGCGAACGGGAAACCTGAGTTCGCGCGGTTGAATTCCGAACGCGCCCGCTTCCAACGCCGGCCTTGGCCAGTCTCGCTTGCCGTGTTCAAGCATCGGCTGAACACCCTCGCCCACCCGCACCCATTTCCTCGGCCTTTCATTTTTGCCGGGCCGCCCTTTGCGCTAGACGGGCGTCGTCCGGTGGTGGTGATTCCCTTAATGGAGGCGGTGCTGACGAAGCGGGGCGGGCCTGGTCCACACACACAGCGAAAGAGTGTAAACACCGCGACGGTCCGGCGGAGAACCCATCTGACCCGCGCCCGCCCGATGGGAAATGTGGGATACGTGGTCACGGGGCGAGCAAGGCGAGCAATGCTTCCCCTTCGACTGACCGGCTGGTGTTTTCTCGAACTCGATACACATTATTTGAAGAGCGAATTTCTGCCCAGCCTGGTCGAGCGGACCTTCGGGCGAAATGGATTATCGGATTACCGGGTTGGCGTCATTACCGGGAATCCGCCGCGAATGATTTACGGCACGGACCCTGCCTTCACCTTGCCTTCGAGCTTGTCACCGGACGCCGCCCTGGTACTGTTCACGCCCAACCAGCGAATTGGCCCACGCTTCGTCCGGCTGCTAGCAGAGGCTAGACGGGTTCCGGCCGCGCCCCGCCGAGTCGTGGTAGCGCGCTCGGGTCCACCCCTGGAACCCATCGCGTCGCGGCGGCCGCTCGAAAGTCTTGGCCGCTCACCCGGAGCTTGGATATTGGTCGCGCGCAACCGGGCGGGTTCGATTGAAGCGCTGGTAGCGCGGTCGCGGCGCCGCAATCTGTTGATGGGTTTTGGCGCTCTCTTTCTGCTCGCCTGGAGCATGGGCTCGCTGGTTGTTACGACGCGGCGGGCGCGGGAACTAGCCCGCCGGGAGATGGAATTTGTCGCCGGCGTTTCGCACGAGTTGCGGACTCCCCTCGCCTCGATCCAGTCCGCCGGCTTTAATCTGGCCCGCGGGATTGTGCGCGAGTCAAGCCGGGTCGAACAATACGGCGCGCTCATCCAAAAGGAGGCGCGACGCCTCACCGACATGGTGGAGCAGGTGCTGAGTTACGCCGGGATTCAATCGGGCCGCGAAAATCGCCCTGCCGCACCCACCTCGGCTGCCGCAGTGATTGAGCGCGCCCTCGCTCAATTCCTTCCGCTTTTCGAGCAGAAGGGCTGGGTGGTGGAGAAGCGAATCGGCGAAAACATGCCCCCCATTCTGGCCGAGCCGGAATCGCTCGAGCGCGCCCTCAAGAACCTCCTGGCCAACGCCTTA
>JAJYNF010000298.1 GCA_021786455.1 Acidobacteriota bacterium | reverse complement strand
GCTCTTCCGATCTGCCGGACTTTGCCTTCAGGGTCAATAATGTACGTCGTCCGCACGATGCCCATTTTCTTTACGCCGTACAGATTCTTCTGCTGCCACACGCCGTAATCTCTCAGCATTTTGCGAGACGCGTCTCCGGCGAGCGGGAAATTCAGCTCATACTTGTCGCGGAATTTTGCCAGCGCTTCCACGCTGTCGCCGCTCACGCCCAGCACTCGCGCGTTCAATTTATCCAGTTCTTTTTTGGCGTCACGGAACTGGCTCGCCTCGCTCGTTCAACCGGGGGTATCCGCTTTCGGAAAGAAATAGAGCGCCAGCGTCTTGCCTCTGAAATCCTTCAAACTGATTTCTTTTCCAGAATCCGACGGCAGCGTGAATTCCGGCGCGCGTTGACCGACTTTGATCATTGCAGGCTCCTTGGTTTGTTTGCTAAGCCCATCTACTTTACGCAATTTGCGGCGATTCGGCCAGTCACTCCGTAACTCTCCGCGTCATCCCAGCAACAGGCAGAGTTGTCCAGAAACTTTCCTTCGGCCTGCCTCGACCTTGTCCGGTGTTGCCGATAGTATCTCCTCGCTTTAATCATTCGCGCTCGGCAGACGGAGGACTCATGGACGAAAATGACGGAATCACTCGCAGAGACTTTTTGAAGGGCGTCGGAATGGCCGGCGGGGCGGCGGCTTCCTCGCCGCTCTTAAACCTTGACGCGGCCGCCGAAGAATCGGACGCGCCGGCATCGAGCACCCGCTCGCGGCCCACGCCCGGCTTCATGCGGCCGCAGCAAAACGAGTTTCGGAATCTGCTTGACCTCTGCGGTTTGTGGCAATTTCAGCTCGACCCGACTCGCCCCACCATCTTCGCCTCCGTCATGGGCGGCCCCAGAGAATGGATCAAGCTCGTGGACGTTGCCGGCGTCAATCGCTATTACGGCTGGTACGCCGAAGGAGGCCAGCTCAATTGGGCGGAAGAAACTCTCGAGAAGGACCTCGACGCGCTCCACGCTTACCTCGCCAAGCCCATAATCCTCACCGAATTCGGCGCCGATACAATCGCCGGATATCACTCCCAGCCGCCCGAAATGTGGAGCGAGGATTATCAGGCGGATATGCTTGGCCGTTACCTCGACGTCGCCGAAAAAAGGCCCTTCATGGCCGGAACGATTCTTTGGTGCTTCGCCGATTTTCGCACCGGCCAAAGCATCATCCGCGCCGAAGGCATGAACCAGAAAGGCGTCTTCACCCGCGTCCGTCGGCCCAAGGCCGCCGCTCACATGCTCCGCTCCCGCTGGCACAAAACTTAACGTGGGATTCGGTTTTTCTAGCTGACGGCTTTAACCATAGAACGCTGCTCACCGGTTCGGCGTTAAGTGAATTGCCCTTGCCACGGCGTCGCTATAGGCCGCGGCAAAAGTAATGCAACAGTCCAACTTTGAAGGCCCGCATTTTAGGCCCGTCTTTGCCCCACGGCGCGTTGCATTATTTAGGTCTGGCGCATAGCATGTTGCGTGGTTGCGCGGTAAACTATTTGCGACTATGATGTTGGCACAATGGGAGCACCTCAGCGCGCATGAGGAATAGCGAGAGCCCGCTCCGTTCCAGGCCTCCAGTTCCAAACTTGGGCCGAGGGGCAGGCTGATGAAGACCTGAGACCGATGGAATCCCGGACTCTACAGCGATTCGAGGAAGTCAACAAGGAGTTATGGTTACTGCTCTCCATTTTCGTGATTGCAGGTCTGCTGAACTTCGTCATTACGTCGGATCACATGATCCTGAGCCTATATGTGATCCCGACGGTCATTTCGGCGTATTTTTACGGCCGCCGTCACGCCACCATGACCGCTGTTGCGAGCCTGCTGCTGGTCGTCCTCATTGCCTATTTCAACCCCTCCATGTTCGCAGAACACCGCGTTGTCCCGGTCGCTGGCGAACGGTGGTTTGGCATTGCGGCATGGGGAGGCATTCTAATCATAACGGGCTATCTGATGGGGACTCTTTACGAGAGGAAGGAGGCGCATCTGCGGGAGTTGCGTGAGAGTTATCATGGCATTCTGCTGATCTTGCGCCAGTTCATTTCCAACGACAAATACACGCAGAACCATTCTTACCGCGTCTCGATTTATGCGGCCAAAATCGGGGCGGCGCTAGGGCTCGACGCCGAGCGCGTCGAAGACATCCGTGCCGCTTCCATGCTCCATGACATTGGCAAGCTGGAAATCAGCCGACAGGTTCTTTACAAAGCGGCTCGGCTGACGCCGGAAGAATACGAATATATGCAGAGCCACGTGGCGCGGGGATTGAAAACCCTGGAGCCGGTCGGCGGTTCGCTCAAGCGCGTGCTGCCGATTATTCTGGCCCACCACGATAAGTTTGACGGAAGCGGCTACCACCCCGCGCGCGGCCAAGAAATTCCAATTGAGGCCAGAGTCATCAGTGTGGCGGACGTTTACGACTCCTTGACCAGCGATCGGCCCTACCGTAAAGCCATGTCGCCTTTCGAGGCCAAGGACATTATCTTGAAGGGAGCGGGAACCGATTTTGATCCCAAGGTTGTGGAAGCATTTCTTGCCGCGTTCAAACGCGGCGAACTGGAAGTTCCTGAATTAGTCGTTTGAAAAGATTTTATGCTTCACTCGAACCCGTTCGCGCCGACTCCACTGAGCAAGCGCAAGCCGTCGGACGTCTGTCCGATTTCCGACTTGCCCAATAACTATGTAACATGTCGGAAACGTTCTTATGGGCAGCGATGGGGAATATCCGCCGCCCTACCGATCTTGCTAGGCTTGACCGTTATCTTCGCGCGCCGGCAGGTAAAGGCCGCTTCGGCCGACGGTCAGGCAAGAAGTGCGTTTAAGATTTCAACCACAGCTTTTCCTCCAGGCGGGACGATTCCCAAGGTTTACACGTGCGAAGGACAAGATATTTCTCCACCCCTCGCGTGGACGGCGCCACCTTCCGGGGCGCGAACTCTTGTTCTGATGCTCCTCGATCCTGACGCGCCGGGTGGAATATGGACTCACTGGCTCGTCTATAACCTTCCCGCAACCGCCCGAGGGCTTGCGGCGAACGTGCCGAAAGAACCGAAGCTTCCGAACGGCGCCCGCCAAGGGCGAAATGATTTCGGAAATTTAGGATTCGGCGGCCCGTGCCCACCGCCCGGGAAGCCACACCACTATATCTTTCATCTCTTCGCGCTCAACACCGCCCTAAGTCTTGAGCCCGGCGCGACCCGGCGTGAATTAGAGGAAACGATCCGCGGACACATTCTCGCCCAAACCGAACTCGTGGGGCGTTTAGGACGCTGAAGCGACTTACCCCCCCTCCTTGCCCAATGTGAGTTGTACCCGTCGTCATCCTTTACACTCCGTTCTCATTTTCAGCAGCCTTTATCGAGCTGGGCAATCCTTCGCCCCTCTTGACGCGGCCGGGGGATTTTTATTAGAAAAATCCCATGGCCCTAATAAATTCTGAAGCGCGGGGAAGGGATCCGCCAATGCGTGCGTTTGTGTCGTTTGGTTCAAGCTACCCTTGTTCTCCAAATGAGTGCGCGAGGTCCAACGATTTATGAGGTTGAGCGATTTCATCAAGCCCAAGAGTAAACGACCGCTGTCCGCGCGGGCGTTGACGCCTTCCGAGGGAGCGCAGGCCCGAGAGAGCCGCGAGCAAAATGCGATTTACCAGGAAGGGAAATTGGTCGCGCGGGTTCGCGATTCACAGGTGGACATGGAGGCCAAGCAAATCCGCTTCTCCGAAATCTACCATTCCGACGAGCTGTTGCTGCCCGATGAGTGCGAATTCCAGCAGTATCGCATCATCATCCAGAAGGTGGGATTTGTGACGAGAGCTTTGCCAGGAGCGACCGAGCCGGGGAGGGTTCTGAAGGATTGCGAGGCGGACATCCTGGGCTTCCAACCATAGGCGCTGCAACAACTCACCGCGCGCGCGGGCTGTGGGGAATGATTCGGCTGGCGTGGGGTTAAAACGGGGCGTAAGGGACGGGCTTCCACACGCTGGATTTCCCGCAGCATCGGCAATTGCGCAGCAAGCCGCCCATTTCCTGGACAACCTCCACGAGGCGCTCTTCGGCGTGGAGCAGCTCCCGTGCTCGGCACTCTGGGCACTGAATCATCATGCGGACGGATCGCTGATCCTCCGGCTCCGCCTCGGGGAACTCGATGCCCCAGATGTTATGGTTGGATTCCAAGCATTCTACTC
This sequence comes from Acidobacteriota bacterium, assembly GCA_021786455.1. Classification (GTDB taxonomy): domain Bacteria; phylum Acidobacteriota; class Terriglobia; order UBA7540; family UBA7540; genus JAKCCV01. The sequence continues at coordinate 7,642 of JAJYNF010000298.1, read as the reverse complement.
CCCAGAAAATGGAATCCCTTTCGGTTCCCACGGCGCGGCAAACCACGCGAAAGACACTGTCGTGTTGGGTCACTTGGCAAAGAATTCGAATCTCTTGTTCCGGGATGAGGTTTCGGTTCAACCAGATTTTTGCGCCATGCTGGTTGACTACGGCGGTCGAGCCATCCTGAACGAAGTCAACTCCGTGATAGTCAAAGCCAAAGACGCGAATGGGCAACATCATGGCCAGTCTTGGCGATCGGCGCGGGCGTGCGGATTCCATGTTTGCCCCCTTCCGTCGGATATTATTCTGATCCGACGATTCGTCGGTAAACGTACCTTATTCCCTGCTCGACTTCGTGCCAGCGTTTTTCGAGATTTTCCGGGGATTTGACCTGGCCCCAGCGCGCCGGCAGATTCTCAACCGCGGCGCGCAAGCCAGACGATTCTGGCAATCCCTCCGCCGTTCTCCCCAGGACCAAACGAAACGCGTGGTCCAGCGCGCGGAGGAACGCCGCCCCTTCACGCAGCGTAGAGGCATCCTCACGCGAAATCAAGCCCTGGCGCTCCAGGATGGACACCTGTTGGGACGTGTTGGCGCCCAAAGGCGCCTGGACACCATGCCGAAGTCGGAGAAAGGAGATGGCGAAATCAATGTCATAGTAACCGCCGGGAGCCGTTTTGGTGTTGGGGTGTCGGGCAGACATTTCGCGTTCCAAACGCCGCCGCATTTCCTGGAGTTTACCTTCGAGGGTAGGATCACCTTGAAAGCGTTCGAGGACGCCGAGAGCGAGCCTTTCCGTCACGTGCTTTCCCAGGTTGAAGTCTCCTGCCACGGGACGAACTTTTAGATAAGCCAGCGCTTCCCAGACCTGCGCGTGGTGGGCGACGTAATCCAGCAGCGCGTCTTCGCTAACCAGCAGCTCACCCTCCTGCCCGCGCGGCCGCAGCCGGGTGTCCACTGCAAATACCGTTCCGTCTCGCGTGTAGCTGGAGAGAGTCTCAAGAGTTTTTTCCGCCACTCGAATCAGAGTCGTCACATCATCCCCAGAGCGGGAAGAGGGAACCACGAAAATCAAGTCGGCGTCAGAGGCAAGGTCAAATTCATTCAGGCCCAGCCGTCCAAGTCCCAGGATGACGAGTGGAGAGTTCTCCGCAGACACCACGCCCAGTGAGCCATTCAAAGCAAGGGTCTGATGGCTAATCCACAAGGCGCTGGCCACCGACCGAGCGGCTAGCTGTGACCAGCGCGCCAGCGCGCCGAAGACGGATGGCATTTCCGAAAGATCGGCTGCGGCGAGCGTTAGGACGCGCTGCCGAAAGTGCCGCCGCAAAATGGCTACTTTCTCGCGCGGGTCGAGCCCTCTCTCCGTGGCCCACGCAAACGGCTCCGCGCTTGAGGGAAGGTCGTTGACCAAGCTCATTTGTTCGGTCGGCTCCCCGGCCTCGGCCGGTAAATCGAGCGTCTCGATATCCTCCGGGTGGTGGGTCAGCAGGTCCCCCAAATATTCGCTCTCCCCGGTAAGCTGCAACGCCCGGGCCAGCGCCTCGGGCATCCGACGCGCAGCTCGGAATTTCTCCGGCGAGGCGAGCAAAGCTGAAAACAGACGTGTCACACCCTTCCGGGCCCGCTCAGGAATTGCGGACTGGCGGATCAGCTCCCCCAGCTCTGGAGCCTGAGCGTCGAGGTAACTGAGTAACAGGTTGTAAGAATAAAGGCCGTGGTCGGGAGAAGGAACGGTGACGGATTTTAAGTAGTAGGGCGCTTCCGCCGCCGTGGCCGCGGGATGGATGACCCGCTGATAGATTTCTTCCACCTGGCCGAACACTCTTTCCAGGCGACTTACCAGCGCCTGGCCCGGAGACGTTGGACTCTCTAGGCCACAGCGGCGGGCCAGTTGATCGAGCGCTTCCACATTGGCCGGGAGACGGTGTGTCTGCCTTCCGAGCTCAAACTGAATCCGGTGCTCCACGCGGCGAAAAAGTTCATAGGCATTCACCAGCGTGGCGTAATCCCGGTCAGAGAGCCACCCCTTGTCATTGAGCTTTCGCAAGGCCCGCAAGGTTCCGCCGGAGCGCACCCAGGCGTCGCGCCCGCCATGCAGCCGCTGAAGGCACTGGACCAGGAACTCAACGTCACGAATCCCTCCTGGATGCCGCTTCACATCAATCTCAGCGCCCCCGCGCTCGCGGAGGTTCCGAGAAATCCTCTCCCGCGAATGGAGCACGCTTTTAACCGCCTCAAAGTCACCGGGCGCCGCATAGACATAACTTTCCACTGCGTTCAAAAATTCGCGCGTCACGTGCGGGTCACCCGCCGAGTGGCGAGCTTTGATCAGCATTTGCAGTTCCCAATCGCGCGCCCGGTGCTCGTAATATTCGAGAGCCGACTTAACTGAAATGGCCAAATCGCCCATCTGTCCCTCCGGTCGAAGGCGAAGGTCCACCCGAAAAACCTGCCCGTGAGGCGTTGGCTGGGTGATGGTGCGGGTGATGGCGTGGGCCAGCCGGACAAAGTATTCTTTGTTTGAAATCAAGGAATCGCGTTCGTTGCCGCCAGCAGTTTCACCGTCCCGCTCATAAAGGAATAGAAGGTCAACATCCGAGCTGTAATTCAGCTCATTCCCTCCCAGTTTGCCCAGGGAGACGATACCGAAGCCGCTACGGACGATTCTTCCATGCGCGTCGCGGTACTGCGGCTGGCCGTAGCGCTTTTCGAATTCCTGGTCGCAGAACGCCAAAACATTGTGGAGGATCACGTCCGCAAGCAGGGAAAGCTCCAGCGTCGTCTCGCCCAGCGTCGAAAGACCCAGCACGTCCTTGAGAACAATGCGCAGATAGTTCCGGCGCTTGAAGTGCGCGAGCTGCGACGCCAGCCACGGATCGGGATGCGTCGTGGCAAAGCGCGCGTAATCCTGGAGCAACTCCTCTTTCGACTTGAGCTTAGTGAATTTCCGGTCTCGGGCGAACTGGAGAGGCAGCGACGGCTCCGCCAGGAAACTCTCCGCCAGGAAGGCGCTGTAGCCAAACACGGCCACCAGGTAGCTGAGAGCGATGGGGTTGCGGCCCAGTCCATCCAGAACATCCCGGCTTGCCGCCCGAGCATAACGCTCCAGCAGATTCAAAGCCCGGTCGGGGTCGGGAGAATGCTTCAGTAGAGAAGCAAGCGGCCGATGAACCGTAGGGGGAAGTAAGGCTTCTACGCCTTGGAGGTTGCCTTCGGCCTTTGCATGGTCTTGAAACGGAATGGCGGCGAATTCCGGTTGCATTGAATGGGATTATACCCCGAGCGAATCCCGCCAGGGGCTGAGGAAGCGATAGTCAATATGGGTGAGCTGCCAAATTTGCCGGCCGGCTCAACCGTGCCCGAGGCTCGCGCTTGGCCTCAAGACTCGACCCGTACTTTCGTACCATGGCGCAATGTTTAGTGGAAGGTTCCAATGGGCAGATGGTGATGGCTGCGGCAGAAATTGGGGCTTCGCCTCAGAGTCAAAGCCGGACCCGGGGAGGCAACGATGAGCGCGCTGGTATTTCAGCATGAGGGCCTCGTAAGGCTCTTGGCCTTTGCGGTCGCCGCCTATTTTCCCTTTTCCGCTCCGCTGTGGTTGACTCTGGAGAAGAAAGCGGAGCGATTGCGCGCCGTCAGCTCCGTGCCCGTGCCGGCTACCCGCGAGGGTGATTCTTGTTCGGAACCATCCCGCCGCTTGCAGAATGTTTTGGAATAGCTTCTGCGGCCAGCCAAGCACATGTCGCGGGCGTGGGACATTTCCCGCCCGCCCGAGGCCGGCTGCTCACCCCAGCGCGCGACGCAACCAGAGCGGGCCCAGGCCAGACCTCAACTCTGAGAACCATCCAACAGCTGGTCCTTTGATGACTACGACGGAACTTGCACAGTGAACGGTTGGGCAATAGTAAATTGAAGCTCCGTCTCGCTAGGGATTCTGAGCTGTTGGCCGTGGGTCATAATTTGCATGGCCGTGGCTCCGCCACCACCGATAGCCGCTCCTGCCAACGCTCCCCTCCCGCCGCCGATTAGCGCGCCTAGTAGAGCGCCTGCTCCAGCTCCAATGCCAGTGCGCTCGGCGGTCTGCTTGCCCCGCGATTTCCCCGCCAAGTTATAGGTACTCGTGCTAATGGGGACAACTTGGCCGTTGATCTCAACTCCCGTCAATTCCAGCCGCAACTCGGAGCGGCCCATATAACGGCCTGCCTGCTGGGCTTGGGCGATTTGCCCATAGACCAGCGCGTCTTTGGGAACCAAAATCTGCCCGCCACTGACCAGCGGCTGGGTCAGACTTGCCTGGAACTTATCGCCCACCTTGTTGCGCGCTGTATCTATGCTGTCAATCATTCTGACGTAGAGTTGCGTCCCCGCCGGCACCGTGACCGTGTTCGCCGGCGTTGAGCTAGGCGGCGCCGCAGCGGACTTGGCGACTGGCGCCGCAGCGGTGGCCGTCGTTCCGACTCCCGAGTTTCCCTGAGTCAGGTCAATCAACATGATGTCCGAAACCGGATACGACAGGAGCTGGCCGTTGACCAGGAAATTGACGGTTGCGGCTGTACCGCCCATGTACTCGCCCTGAATGATTCGCCCGTTTTTCAACTGTAAAGTTGCGCCCCAAGCCGTAGTCAGCGCGGCGATCACGGTCAGAACGACGACACCCGCGCCTCGCGTGAACTGGGTCTTCATGGACACCTCCCAAACTGCCTGTTTTCGCCCGAGCTTAGCCGGACTGGGTCCCGCTTCCCTCATTTCGACTTGATGCATCCCGGCCCGCCGGGGTTGGGCGCCGGGATCGCAGGAATTTCCTGCGTCTCGTCGCCAGATTCAGTATATTCAAGAGGCATGATTCCGCAAGCGAAATTGGCGTTGGTAAATCGCTGTTTGATCCTTCGACAGGGCGCTGCCGCTGCCCCAGCACTCAGCAAGGATATTCTCCCTTTTCCACCTGGACGCGGGGATTAAGCTGGGCGCTTCTCGGGTTCGTCGAAGAAGCAGAGTTGCTTCGGGCCGTGCCCGACGCCGACCTCCTGCCTTACGGAGGACGTGCCCATGTCGAAGCGACGATGCTTCGCGCGGCGCGCGCCACAGCGGACTTCTATATAGAACAGACCCCGGCAGATGGAATTCCATATTGGGATACCAGCGCGCCGGGTCTCGCAAAGCTGGGAGATTACTTGTCACGGCCCGCCAACCCTTGGAACGACTTTGAGCCGGTGGACAGTTCCGCGGCGACCATCGCTGCGCAAGGCTTGTGGCGTTTAGGCACGCATCTATTTGATCTCAAGTCACAACGAACTCACGCTCACCGCTATCGCCAAGCGGCGCTGACCCTCATGCAACACCTACTGAAGGAGCCATACCTCTCAGTGAAGCCGTTCCATCAGGGCCTCATCCTTCATTCCGTCTATCACCGCCCGCGCGGGTGGGATTTTATCCCTCGGGGCCAAAAAATTCCTTGCGGCGAGTCCTCCATGTGGGGCGACTATCACGCCCGTGAGAGGGCGATGATTCTCCTGCGCCACCTCCGGGGCGAACCTTACTTGACGTTCTTCGGTTGTGGTTGAGGAAACCTTGCCGGCGTTCCACACGCAAGGCTCAGACTCCCTACCCGTTACGACCGCCGCGGCCGCTTGGTAATCTCGCTGTACATTTCCGGGCGGCGTGCCGCCAACCGGTCGAACTCATACTCTCCGGGCACGCGAACGACACGGTTGTCGTCGGCGGCGATGGGGTCTATCTCCGCGTAAATAATCGTTTCCTCGGTCTCACCTGCTTCGGCCAGGACTTCGCCCGTAAAATGAACAATCTGTGAGTGGCCAACGAAGTGGAAGCCGCGCTCTTCGCCCACGCGGTCTGCCACAACAACATACATGTGATTCTCTGTGGCGCGAACGATAGGCGTATGCTGCCAGGAATCCGAGCCGGCCGGCCAGTTGGTCGGGATGGCGAGAACCTGAGCACGCTTTAATTTCAACACCCGAGCCGATTCCGGGAAGCTGCAATCAAAGCAGATGTTGATGCCCACCTTGGCGTAAGGCGTTTCGAAGGTCGGAAAAGGGGTGTCGCCCGGGTCGTCATAATGGTCCACCCCCAGGTGGAGGAGATGCACCTTGCGATGAGTGCCCAGCGTTCCCTCGGGCGTAATGACAGCGGCCGCGTTATAGAGCTGGTCGCCCATGCGTTCGAGCATTCCAACAACGGCCGTCGCGCCCACTTTCTTGGCGACAGCGCGAATCTTCTCTGTCGCCGGTCCGGGAACAGTCTCCGCTGCCTGCAAGGCTTCCGAACGGCTGCCAAAGCAATATCCCGTCAGGGCGCACTCGGGGAAAACAGCCAACCGCGCCCCGGCCTGCGCGGCCTCCTTGAATCTTGCCAGTATGGTCTCCAAATTACGCTCATTGTCCAGAATCTTCACGTCCATCTGGACGGCAGCAACTACCATAAGTATCCTCCCGCCCGGAGCGAACCGGTCCTGTGCCTAGAAGGTCTCTATTTTAGCAACGTTTGGCAAGCATGTCCGGGATTCAACCATTGCGCACTCCCATGCAAGCCGCCGCAATGCGGCGTGGCAAGGGCGTGGCCAGCCTTAAGCCGGTCTGGTAGAATGGCCCGCGATGCCCGTTCCCTGGCTTCGCCACCGCTACGCCCTCATAATTCCCGCTCTCAACGAAGAAGCCACTATCGGCGCGCAGTTAATTCAGATACCGGCGGGCTTCTTCGACCCAATCGTGGTCGTGGATAATGGGAGCACGGATGCCACGGCGGAAGTGGCTGCGGCTGCCGGGGCAACGGTGGTCACGGAGCCGCGGCGCGGCTATGGACGCGCGTGCCAAGCGGGCATCGCGGCACTATCCGGCGAGGTCTCAGCAGTCGCCTTTATGGACGCAGACCTGTCCGATGACCCCGCCGAGCTCGGGCCTCTTCTGCAAAGATTTGAGGAGGACGGCCTCGATTTGTTGATCGGCTCCCGCACCCTCGGCACAGCCGAATCCGGCTCATTGACCCCGCTGCAGCGCTTTGGCAACGGGCTCAGCACTCGGCTGATCGGCCTTCTTTGGAACGTGCGATTTTCAGACCTTGGCCCTATGCGCGTGATTCGCCGCGAGGCCCTCGCGCGTTTGCGGTTGCGCGACCCAACCTTCGGGTGGAATGTTGAAATGCAAGCATCCGCTGCGGCATTGCGTCTGAAAATCGCTGAAATGCCGGTTCGCTACCGCCGCCGGCGGGGTGGCCGTTCCAAAATTTCCGGGACGCTTACCGGAAGCGTGCGAGCTGGCGCCAAAATCCTTTGGACGATTGGCCGCTGCTATTGCGCTAAGACCTCGGCAGTTCCGTAATCCGCAGCCGAACCGTTGAACCGCCGCCAAACTTTCGGGTCATCCAATCCTCCATGTCAGCGCGCAGCGCCTCCAGGTCCACCCGAAAACTGACCTCGAGCAAGCCATCATTCTCCGGCAGCGTTTCGTCGAAGGCTGAGCGGCCCGTGAAGCTCCGCATCGAATAGTTGTCCAGCCACGCCAAGGGACACAGCCTTGTTGTCTCCCCATCAAAGACTTCAACCCTGATTTTTCGCGCGAACATTCCAGCCTCGAAAAAGAATTGTAATCCTCCTGAGCGCTTTCCGGCGATCTTGCATTTGATTTCGGAATCCCTGAAATT
>JAJYNF010000274.1 GCA_021786455.1 Acidobacteriota bacterium | reverse complement strand
GGCTGAGTTGGATTCGCAGATTGTTGGGACTAAGTCGCGCGGCCTTACCCAAGGTGCTCTCCGCGCCGGAAGAATCCCCTTCCCGTTGCAAAAGCGTTGCCGCCTCGAGGTAAGCTTCAGCCGCCTCCTCGGTTTGTCCCATCTGCTCGGCCAACTCGGCGAGCCGCAGTCGAGCCTTGGGATTCTGTGGATCAAGCTGTGCCATCTTCCGCACGACTTCCAGAGCTTTGTCGCGCTGATTGGATTTCTTATATAACTCGAGCGCCGCGCCATACTGCTCTCGTGCTTCACGATTCAACCCTTGGGTGACGTAAAGCTCCGCAAGCTTCAGGATGGGTTCAATCGAACCTTGGTCCAGTTTTGAAATCTTCTTATAGATAGCGATCGCCTTAACGACATAACCCTCGTTAACATAGGCTTCTGCCAGCCTATAGAATTGCTTCAACGCCTCACTCAGGTGTTTCTCCCGAATGTAAAGATCGCCGATGGTATTCAGAAAAATGAGGTCAGAAGGGTCGCGCTCAATGATTTGCTGGTACAGTTTTATCGCCTGGGAAATCTTCCCCTGCGTGACGTACTTTTGGGCCTCTTGCAGCGCCTTGGCCTTGTTGAAAGCCATTCCTTTACCCCAGGGTCCGGCGACAACCCACGCGATTTTGGTACGCTAGCATACGCTCCCGGGCAAGTCAACGACGACCCAACCCGCCTTAAGGGCGCGCTGGTGAGGTCGTTGGGATTTCGGTCGCGGGAGCCAATTTCTTCTCACCGGTGGCTAAGATCTAATCGTCGCCTTGCCTCGACCGTTGCCCTGCCTTCCGACCTGGGAGGGTGTTCTATCTTTGCGGGTTTTGGTTTGTGGGCATCAAACAGCCCAGCGCGGCGGTTGTAACGGATGAACGCGCTTAAAAGAATGAAGGCCAACACGACAACCGCCACCAAGATGACGCTGCGGATGAGATGTTTTGAGCGGCCGGTCGTCAATGTTTTCCCTCAGAGCGAAAAACCTTCGTCGTGGATGCGCTCCGCCGGCACTCCGAGATCCCGCAGCGCACCGATGACATCCCGGGCCATCGGCGGGGAGCAGCATACATAGGCGCCTACCGTTCGGCGGATCGGTAGTTCCAGGTACTTCGCAATGGCCTCCTTACTGATGCGTCCCCGCTCTCCCTGCCAGCCCTCGCTGGGTTTCGTCAGGAAGAGGACGACCTTCAGTTGTGGCCTTCCGGACTGGACAATTTGGCGGATCTCCTCGCGCGCCAGGATGTCCTGCTCCTTCCGGTTGCTCCACAAGAGCAACACCTTTTTGCGCGCTCCCGTATCGTGCATGTGCCGCAGCATCGCCAGAAAAGGCGTGATGCCGATCCCCCCGCAGATAAATACCAAGACGTCCTCCTCGGGGTAAAACAGGTATGAAAAGCGTCCGTACGGCCCGTCAATATCGGCCTTGTCACCGACCTTGGTTTTTCCTATGGTAGAAGTAAAATCGCCCATTTCCTTAATGGTCGAGGCGAGCCCAGGGCGGGTGGGTGTTGAGGAGATGGACCAAGGATGCTCCTCCACAGGAAGTTCCTTGCTTCGCCGGAAGGTGACGTAGTGGAACTGTCCGGGCGAGTAAGCGTAAACGTCTTGACCCGCCGGGGGCGTAAGGTGGATGGTCCAAATCCCGGGGGCTTCCTGCCGGATGTCAGTTACGGTATAGGCATGGCGCCTGAGCCTTGTCGGGCGAACCGCCTTGTGGAAGAGATAAATCAGAGCTGTCGAAAATAACACAGCCGCCCAATAAATTCGCATGGCCGGAGAGTTCAGGTCGCCGCCCAACACAAAGCTATGCACAAATCCGAACGAGAGGACGGCGACGGCAAGGATATTGTGCAAGTAGCGCCAGGATTCAAACTCGATATCCAACTTGCGCCGCCAGAAGCTGATGACAACCGTCGTCGCCAGCGCCAGCAAGGCCAGCCGCCCCAGCCAGACCGCCCAGCGCACGTGAAGCGACGTCAATAGATACCAGTGGCCGCTGCCCCAGGAAACCAAGGTGACGTGTAACAGCAGAAGACCCAAGGCCAGCAACGCCGCTGCCTTATGGAACCGAAAGGTCATGTCCAACCCGAAGGGCCGCTCTATCCACTTGATGCGAGCCGCTAGGGCAACCTGTAAGGTGAGGATACTGAACGCAACTAAAGCGCAATTCTTGCCAATCTGTTGGAGGAGGCCGTCGTCTGTATGACGTCGGACAAGGGGAAGCATAACCAGGGCGAAAACCGCGAGAAAAAGGTAGAGAAGGATCCTCAGGTGCCCGCCCCGGACGCCGCCGCCCTCCGGAGGTTTAGGATAAAGCGTAGTGTCCGCTTGGTCACGTGCCATCGGCAGGGCTACTCTATCTCCAGCTTTCTCTTTGCTCCTGGGTCGAAGCGTATCTTCAACATCATCGGGCGGCGTAACTTGAAACCCGCGGAGCGCCATCGTTCATCTCTGCGACTCCCCAGATCGTCGCGGGGGGCGCCGGCTACGAACTGACCGTGCTATTTTGACGCACGGGGGGTCTGGTTGGCAAACCGTCATCCACAGACCCCCCGCGCATGGACCGAAGCCGCGAGCCCGGCTCCTGCCTCAGTCGTCATCGTCGTCCCAGCCGCCCCAACCTCCCCAGCCCCAGTTGTCCCAACCGTAAGGGTAATAATACGGGCTGAAGTACATTCCTTCCGAAGGGAGGTACGTATAGAAGCCCCAGAAAGGGGACCAATACCACCCGCGTCCTTGCCAACGGCCCGATTGCGCGATGGCTTGTTGGACGCTCTGGCGGGCTCGAGATTCATACCTGTCTCTGAGCCTGCTCCATCGAAAGAGCTGGCCAGATTCAAAGGCTTGTTTGCTCAATTTCTGATTGTAGAGCGGTTGCCCCTTGCTTAGAGCGAGTTCGTGCCCCTTTTTCACAATGAATCGAGAACCACCTTTGTAAATGGTCGCTTTGCCTTGGAGGACGCCGATGGTCTCCCGCCGCGCATTGAAGCCGTAAAGTCCCTTCTGATCAATTCTTGTGATTGCGCCGTCCATTACGACAGAGAGGGTGTGCTTGAAGACGCTGTCAGCCCTAAGCAACGCCTTGCCCCTTATGAGCCTCACTTGCGAATCTTCGAGGCTCTGCGAGACCATGCGCGCTGCGGAATGATGACCGAGGCGCAGGAAAGCACCCGGAGTCAAAAGCACCTCGGCGTTGCCGTGTTGGGTGGCCAGGACCTCGTGCGTCCGAAGCACGCGGTTTGGGGTTGAGCCAGGCGTCACGGAAACGGAATGTGCGCCCAGGGTGACATGGCCCTGGACGGAGTTGAGAAGACCGGGCAGGGGCATGCGTTCCCGCATTGCCATGCTGGACGCAGCCACTGCAAGAGTTAGGGCCAGCGTGAGCCAACCGATGTTAAATGATTTCGTCATAACCATCACCTCTAACTCTTTAGATGCGGGTGGGTTGCCGATCGCAGCCCTAGCCGTCCGGTGCCCGCAGGGGGCAAAAAAACGCGACGAAGACGCCCGGTAGCTGTGGCACAATACGCCGTATATGAGCAGCCCGCGAGCGATGAATCTGAAGGCAGGACTGAAGGCGGCGAAATACGCTGTGTCACTTCTGACCGACAACGATGTTTACCTCTTTAACGAAGGAACCAATTACCGGCTGTACAGCAAGCTGGGCGCGCATCCGGGTCAAGTGGAGGGCGAGCGAGGCGTTCACTTTGCAGTTTGGGCGCCCAACGCAGAGTATGTGAGCGTGCTGGGAGACTTTAACCGTTGGGACCAGCGTGCTCACCCGCTCAGGCCGCATGGAGTATCAGGCATTTGGGTAGGATTTATCCCCGGCGTTGAAAAGGGATCGCTTTACAAGTATCACGTGGCTTCGCGTTACCACGGCTATCGCGTGGACAAAACAGATCCTTTCGCATTTTACCGCCAAAAGCCCCCCGATACGGCAAGCATCGTTTGGGAGCTAGACTTCAACTGGGGCGACCAGGAATGGATGGCAAAACGCACAGAGCGTCAGCCATTAGACGCTCCGATCTCGATCTATGAAGTCCATTTAGGATCGTGGGCAAGAGTGCCGGAAGAAGGAAACCGCTGGCTGACGTACCGCGAACTTGCGCATAAGTTGGCCGATTACGTGGCCGCGCAAGGATTTACCCACGTTGAGTTTTTACCGTTGATGGAACATCCGTTTGCCGGCTCGTGGGGATACCAAACGACGGGCTATTTTGCCCCGACCAGCCGTTACGGGACACCGCAAGATTTTATGTATCTGGTGGATTATCTCCACCAGCGCGGGATTGGGGTTTATCTGGACTGGGTCCCTTCGCACTTTCCTACCGACGAGCACGGGCTTGCGTATTTCGACGGCACGCATCTTTACGAACACGCCGACCCACGCCAAGGATATCATCCCGACTGGGGCAGTTACATTTTCAACTACGGTCGGAACGAAGTCCGCAGCTTCCTCATGAGTAGCGCAATGTTCTGGCTGGATGTTTACCACGCTGACGGATTGAGGGTGGATGCCGTGGCATCCATGCTCTACCTCGATTACTCACGTCGGGAGGGCGAATGGATTCCGAACATCTACGGCGGCCGCGAAAACATCGAGGCGATTGATTTTTTGCGGCGATTCAACACGGAGGTTTATCAGGCGCATCCAGGCGTTCAGACGGTGGCGGAAGAGTCCACGGCGTGGCCGATGGTCTCCAAACCGACGTACATCGGCGGACTGGGCTTCGGCTTCAAATGGGATATGGGCTGGATGCACGACACGCTCGAATATATGAGGCAGGACCCTCTTTTTCGGCAATACCACCACCACGGCTTGACGTTCCGAATGCTGTACGCCTTTACGGAGAATTTTATTCTCCCGCTCTCCCACGACGAAGTCGTGCATGGCAAGGGCTCGCTGATCGGCAAGATGCCCGGCGATGAATGGCAACGGTTCGCAAATTTTCGGCTGCTCTTGGGCTGGATGTTTGCGCAACCCGGTAAAAAGCTATTGTTCATGGGGAACGAATTCGGCCAGGTGCGAGAATGGCAGCACGATGAAAGCTTGGAGTGGCATGTGCTCCAATATCCGAACCACGCGGGCGCGCAAAGGTGGGTGGCCGATTTGAACCGCTGCTATCGAACGGTAGCGGCGCTTCACGAGCTCGACGCCGATCCGGCGGGCTTTGAATGGATTGACGCGAACAACGCGCCGCAAAGCGCGCTGACCTTTTTGCGCCGAGGCCGCTCCCAAAAGGGTCAGATGCTCATCGTGGCCAACTTCACGCCCGTGCCGCACCAAGATTATCGGGTGGGGGTTCCAGTCGGAGGCTTTTGGCGCGAGCTGCTGAATAGTGACGCGCGCGACTATTGGGGCAGTGGCGTGGGCAACGGGGGCGGCGTCGAAGCCACGAGTACGCCAGCGCATGGTCGCCCTTGGTCGCTGTGCCTTACATTGCCGCCGCTCGGAATCGTGTTTTTCCGGAGTGAGCAGGGCGGGATATGAACTCGCTCGAAAAAGCCGCGCCGGAGGCTGAAACTCCGTGCCGAAGCCCAGCGTGACAGATTTTCATTCCAGCCAGCAGCGTTCATTTCTTTTCCAAGTGGCCACCAAACTCGTAGCGCATGGCAGAGAGGACCTTGTCGGCAAAGGTTGCTTCGCCGCGCGAGCTAAAACGCTCGAAAAGAGCGGCTCCGAGGACGTGCGCCGGACAGCCTTCTTCAATTGCGGCCTTAAGCGTCCAGCGGCCCTCGCCAGAGTCTGAAACCCGCCCGGAAAATTGAGCGACCTCGGGCTGCTCGAATAACGCTTCGGCGGTCAAATCGAGCAGCCAGGAGGCGATCACGCTTCCGCGTCGCCAGACCTCAGCGACGTCCGCCAAGTTGAGGTCGTACTGATAATGTTCGGGGTGCTCGAGCGGCGTTGTCTCAGCGTCCAGTTCGACGCTTTGCCGTCCCACGTTGGCGTGCTTAAGAACGTTCAGTCCCTCGGCATAGGCCGCCATAATCCCGTATTCAATCCCGTTATGAACCATCTTCACGAAATGGCCGGCGCCCGACGGGCCGCAATGGAGATAGCCCAGCTCGGCCGTGCCATGGGCTTTTTCGCGGCCCGGAGTGCGAGGAATATCCCCTAACCCGGGAGCAAGCGTTTTGAAAATCGGGTCAAGATGCTGGACGATTTGGCGCTCACCGCCAATCATCATGCAGTAGCCGCGCTCAAGCCCGTGGACGCCGCCGCTGGTGCCCACGTCCACGTAATGCAGGCCGCGCGGGGCAAGCTCGCGGCTACGACGGAGGTCGTCTATGTAATAAGAATTTCCGCCGTCAATGAGGATATCGTCCTTCTCCAAAACGCTGACTTGCTCACCCAGCGCCTTGTCCACCACGCCCGCGGGAACCATCAGCCAGATAGCGCGTGGCGCCTTGAGTTTTTGAGCCAGATCGCCAAGGGATGAGGCGGGCGTCGCTCCCTCCACCGACAACGCTTCTGCCATCCGCAGGTTTGTGTCAAAAACCACTACGCGATGGCCGCCGCGCGTCAGACGACGCGCCATGTTGGCACCCATGCGCCCCAAGCCAATCATTCCAAGTTCCATTTGTGTGCCTCCGGAGCGGAGCCGTCAGGACCGCTTTCGCTCACGCCACGCAACCGACTATTTTAGGGGACGATGGAGAAAAACACGAAGCATTTTCTCCGGTCCACGAGCAGGCGTGGCAACAAACCCGCTACATTCCAGGAAGTCCTGCCTCAGTATTCCCAATGCAGCCGGGTCGCAAAAATGTTAACCGGCCCGCGGGCCTGATTGTAGGCAGGATCCACGGCCCGTTGATAATCGAAGGTCAGCCAAAAATGCTTTGTCGCCCTCCAGTCATAATAGGTTTCCACCACGCGCTCAGGAGAATAATTAAGGGCACCGTCGCCGACCGTAATCCCAAGACCCCCGGCGGCAAGGAATTGGCGGTGCGCGGCGCTGATGCCATCAACCACGGCGGCCAGCCCAACGGTATCCTTGGGTCGGTGCCAGGCATCTCCTTTCAAACTCACGCCCGCCGATGCGGTCCGATCCACATCGGTGAACTCCCAGGTTTCATTTTTCCCGTCATTCCACCCTAAACGTGCGAATAAACCCAGATCGCTGCGGAGTTCCTGCTCCAAGTTGATCCCGAACCCATATTTCGACCGATAACGGCGCAAGCCATTGAGTTGAATGTCCGCCGGGTTTCGGAGTGATTCCTGAAAGTTTCCCATGTGCGCCCGCTCTTCCCAGGCAAGCAATCGGATCGCTCCCGGTCGAGTTCCAAAGGAGTAACGCTTCTCGATTTCGGCGGCCGCAGACCAGGCGTGAGGAAGGTTCCAATCAAGCCTCATCCCGTTCTGAACCCGAGTAACTTGAAAAACGCCAAGCCGCGCGGCCCAGGAGCCGAGAATGAGTTCTGCCGCCACGCCGTTCGTGAAGCCGAGCGTGTTGGCCGGATAATCCCACGCGAGGTCGGTGACAAACGCCCAATTCATGAACTGGGTCCGGGGATCATCGGCGTAAATGTTTCGGTCAAAAATGTTAGTCGCGGCGAACCGGCCGACAGTCAAAGTGAGGCGACGCTCCCCTTGGCCGTCTGATTCGGGATTCGACGCGGTGTCCCCGCCAAGCCAGAGCGTTTCACGAAGGTAAGCCTGCCCGATGGCCGCATCGGGATAAGTCTTGCCGACGCGAAAGGCTTCGCCGTTGGGGAAAGCAGCGAGGCCGGTCGTGTGACTCAATCCGCCGCCTTGCCAAACCAGGGCATCGGCGAAAAACTCACCGCCTCTCCAAAGCCGGAAACGAGCCGTAACGTCGGAAGAAAATGTCTCCCTGATTTCGCCGCCGGGATCCAAGCTGTTCGCCCCAGAATATTGCGCCGGGAAAGGCAGATTGCCCTGGCCAATTAAGGTAGTCTGAAAATGGAAATTCCCCAGTGAATCCTTGATGCGCTTCCCGCCCCGCAAAGTCTGAGCTCTCGCAAAATTATAGGAGAGCACTATGGCCACCAGACACGCTGGAAAGTTTGCTTTCCTCAAGCATACCTCTGCTGCTTCATTATTCAAAATGCTTCAAATACTCGTGCTCGGAAAGCCTGCCGAGGGCGGCCTTGCCTCAGCCCCCGGCCCATCATGCCGGCCAAGTGTAGCATAGTTTATCCAATCTAAATAGCTATAGCTAACATGGGACGTCGGCAACGGCAAGCGTGAACAGACTTCGCCGACGCTCGTTCGAGTCGCTTAAACCATGAAGCTCGGCCCTGCTTGCTTCCCTATTTCATGGATGCCGAAATCCCGGACGGGTTGGCTGAGCAGTAAATTATGGCAACTCGGTCTTGGGTGTGCTATAAGAGCTTGGTCCAGTCGGGAAGGCGGGGAAAAGCACTCGCAAGGAGGACTGCTCGAATGCGCAATCGGATCACTTTAGTGATGCTTGCTATCGGATGGACGCTGACGGCTGCGTTAATTGGCATGGCGGCTCCAAAGTCGCGCAAGGCGAAGGCTTCGACCAACGTCAGTGACGCGACAGTCACCAAGAACGTTGAGGCGCGCTTGGCCAGGACACGTTCCCTCAAGACCGTGCCGATTCATGTTGAGACCCAAAAGGGGGTCGTTACGCTCACGGGGACTGTGGCGAAGTGGTGGATGAAAGGCGTGGCTACGCGAGAGGCCAAGATGATCGCCGGCGTAAAGAAGGTGAACGACCAGCTCAAAATCGCTCCCGGAGGGATGCCACGCAGAAGGAAAAAAGCCAAGAAGTCACAGAGTAAGAGCTAGCCGGGCCACTTCTTCCGCCCTCTTATCGGGAAGCCCGCTCCCCAAAGGTGGCGCCGCGCACAGGGCTTCGATAATAAGCGGGCATCTCTGTAGAGCCCATCGAGCGATAAAGCCGTGGGGGGCCCCGCGTCGCACGCGGCAGGGGTCCAAGCGGGGCCGCTCGTGGCCGAGGAGGTGGGTGTCTGCGCCTGTCTTCTGGCCCAGCCGCGCGCGGCAAGGCGGGCTGCCGCTCCAAGGATGCCAAGAAACCAGTTCGACCGATGTCCGTCCGGCGTCCACTGGATGGATCCCCGCGATAATCTTCCTCGGCTTCGCCTTGGTGGGAATGGCCTCAACTCCAGCTTGGGAATAATCCACAACCGTGACTTGAAAGCCCTCGCGGGGAAAGAGCAGCGTGTTCGGTCCCTGCCCTCCACCAGGCTCGAGCGGAATGAGTTTGCCTTGCTGTTTGAACAGTTTTGCGGCCTTCAACGCTGAGGCGCTGGGTCCGCTGCCAGACTTTTGGGTCTTGGCGCGTAGTTTGTGTCCCCCAGTGTCCGCTGCCCATCCAAAATCTCTTTCACAGATCGCGATGGTCCGGTAGCCACTGAGTTTCCCCGTTGTTTGTCGTCTCAGGATACGACGAGCCCACCTTCAATGGAGCTTATAGTTCTCATAAAAAGTATTGATTTAACAGCCGACCCGCCAGACGGCAGAATGGGATTTGCCCTCGAAGGGAGGAGTGTTCATTGGAGCGAGAGGCCGGCAAGGTGTCGCCAAGTGAAGGCTGTAGTGGCCTTTACCAAAGGGATGAGCACGATGCCTGCGGGACGGGCTTTGTGGCTCAGCTTGGCGAGCCGCCGTCGCATCGCGTCGTCGAGCAGGCGTTGCAGGCGCTCGCTTGCCTGACCCATCGCGGAGGGGTGGACGCCGACGGCGCAAGTGGCGACGGCGCCGGCATCTCTACGGGGCTTCCCCACGAGTTTTTCGCTCGCGAAGCCGCCCGCCTGAATTCCGGCTTTTACCCCCAATGGAAAATCGCGGTGGGAGTGTTTTTTCTGCCGCAAGACGGGGTCGAACGCGCCCGCGCTATGTTCATCGCCAAAGAAGTGGTGCGCGGACGGGGTTTGTTTTTCGTCGGCTGGCGAAGGGTTCCGCTTGATGAATCAGCGCTCGGACAGCAAGCTCGCGACACACAGCCTTCGATATGGCATCTGTTGATCGCGCAGCCCGGAGATCAAGAGCGCGAGTTCGAACAGACCCTATACGTGGCGCGGAAGGAGATCGAGCGTCGCCTTCTGGATGCCGGCATCGCGGGCTGTTACATTCCCTCTTTCTCTCCGCGGAATATTGTCTATAAAGGCTTGCTCGCGCCGGCGCAACTCAGCGTTTTTTACAAGGATCTCACCAACCCGGACTTCAAAACCTCAGCCGCGCTTTTCCATCAGCGTTACAGCACGAACACTTCGCCCAGTTGGTTTCTGGCGCAACCTTTTCGGCTGGTGGCGCACAACGGTGAAATCAACACCTTGCTCGGTAATCGCAACTGGATGAAAGCTCGCGAGGCGGTGCTCGATCACCCCATTTGGGGAAGTGACGTAGCCTGGCTGAAGCCCGTCGTGCAGCCAGGCGGGAGCGATTCGGCCAGCTTCGACAACGTGCTCGAACTGCTGACCCGCTCCGGCCGCACCGTCCAACACGCTCTGCTGATGATGATTCCTGAAGCGTGGGAAAGCTCGGTTGAAATTCCCGCCGACGTCAAAGCCTTTTACCATTATCACTCCTGCCTGATGGAGCCTTGGGACGGGCCGGCGGCAATGGCGTTTATGGATGGCTCGCTGGTGGGGGCGGCGCTCGACCGCAACGGGTTGCGTCCCGCCCGATATACGATTACCCATGACGGCTTGGTCGTCCTGGGATCAGAGGTGGGTATTCTGCCCATTGAGCCGGAGCGGGTGAAGGAAAAGGGACGGCTCGGACCGGGACAGATTTTTCTGGTGGACCTCGAGCACGGAAAGATCTTCAAGAACGAGCAGGTGAAGCGGCAAATCTCCCACGGGCGAAAGTACTTCAAGTGGATTCGCCATAACATGATCTTCCCTCCGCGCCTGAAGGCGACGGAAACCGAGATCGCCCGCCCCGAAGGCTGGGTGGAGCGGCTGGCCGCGCGAGACCATCAGCTCTTTGTGGCCACCCAACGAGCGGCAGGCTTCACAGAAGAAGACACCGAGTTGCTGCTCAAGCCGCTGGCGGGCGAGAAAAAGGAGCCGGTCGGCTCCATGGGCGATGACACGCCTCTCGCGGCCCTTTCCGCCCGGCCTCGGCCCATCTATCACTACTTCCGCCAGATGTTTGCGCAAGTCACCAACCCTCCGATTGATCCGCTCCGTGAATCGCTGGTGATGGCGCTGAATCTTTATATCGGCCCTCGCCACTCGGTGCTCATCGAAACGCCCGAGCACGCACGGATGATCCGGCTGGAGTCTCCTTTCCTTTTGGACGCCGAGTTGGCGACGCTTGAGCGGCTGGCCGCAGCGAAATTCACGCCTGCCAGAATTTCAACTCTCCTCGAAGCCGCGCAAGGCCCGAATGAAATGTCTCGTGCCATCGTCCGCATCGTCGAGGAGAGCGTGGCCGCCGCCAAAGCCGGCAGCTCGATTCTGATCTTGACCGATCGCGGAGTGGACGCGGCGCACGCTGCCGTTCCCATGCTCCTGGCGGTGGGCGCCGTGGTTGAGCGCCTGATCGCCGAGGGCGTTGGGAACAAAGTGGACTTGGTGCTGGAAACGTCCGAAGCCTGGGAAGCGCACCACTTCGCCTGCCTGATCGGTTATGGCGCGGCAGCGGTCAATCCTTATTTGGCGCTTGAAACGGTGACTGAACTGGCGCGGCACGGTGAACTGGGCGAGCTTTCGGTTGCCGACGCTCTCGACAATTTCCGCGCCGGCGTCGAGGCGGGACTCAAGAAAATCATGTCCAAGATGGGCATCTCGACTCTGGCGAGTTATCAGGGCGGGAAATTTTTCGAAATCATCGGCTTGAGCCGCGAGGTCGTGGAGCAATTTTTCCCAGAAACCAAATCCCTGATCGGCGGCGTTGAGCTCGCTG
>JAJYNF010000268.1 GCA_021786455.1 Acidobacteriota bacterium | reverse complement strand
AATTCGCGACTCGATGCGCTGTTGGTCCAGTTCTGCCCGCATGGCAAGTTGGCGGAGTTCGGTGAGTTGCGATTCAAGCTCCTCATCCTGAATGGCAGCCGCTTTTCTTTCTTTTTCGATCTGCTCCAGAAGGCGGGCGACGTTTTCGAAGGCGGCGTCAAGCGCCGCGAACTCTTTCCGCCGTTCTGCGCAGATGTCTTCCAGCACCTTCAGGCGCGAAGCGAGCGTGACTTTCAGTCGGCCCGTCAGTTGGTCCTGCAACTCACGGAACCGCCGGGCTTTCCCTGCCTGTCGCCGCAAGGCGTTCAGTTGTTTAGTGACCTCTTCCAATATGTCCGCAATGCGCGCCAGATTCTGACGCGAGGATTCCAGCTTCAGCTCCGCGGCGCGCTTCCGCGCCTTGAACTTCGAGATGCCCGCAGCCTCCTCCAAAATCAATCTTCGGTCACTCGGCCGAGAGCTCAAGATCTGCCCGATGCGCCCCTGCTCGATAATGGCGTAAGACTCCGGCCCAAGCCCTGTTCCCATGAAAAGGTCTTGGATATCGCGCAAACGGCTTGGCTCGCCGTTAATTAAATATTCGCTTTCCCCGGACCGGAACAACCGCCGTGTGACGGTAATCGTTCCTTCATATCGCTTGCCCGGAGACGCCGGAGGCTGATTCTCTGGCTCAGCGTCGCCAAGCGGTTGAGCAACGGAGATGCGTTCGGCCCGAGGCCAATCGTTGCCCGGCGAATCGGAAGGGCGAGCTGCCACAGCTCCATCCACATTGACGTATTCTGGGTCTTCGAGCGTCAGGCTGACTTCCACCATGCCCGTAGGCAAGCGATTCCCCGTCCCATTGAAGATGACATCGGTCATGCGCTCGCCGCGCAGCAGTCGCGCGCTCTGCTCGCCGAGCACCCAGTTGATGGCATCGGCCAAGTTAGACTTGCCGCACCCGTTCGGCCCAACCACCCCAACGGTTCCCGGTCCGAATTCGAGCCGAGTCCGGTCGGCAAAAGATTTGAACCCCAGCAATTCGAGCCTCTTCAGGCGGAACAAAGTGGTGCCTCCTGTGGCTGACCGCTCTTCAGCGCCGTTTTATTCGGATAGACAGGTTGGAACGGCCGCGTGGTTACACGAAAGATGAAGGACGCACGACAGGAATGCTCGCGTTGGGCGCTCGGGCGCACGTCAGCCCTAGTCATCGCAGCCAGCCTCGCAATTCGATTGGCGCCGAGGATACCGTGGACGCGAGTACTCCCACAAACTCCACCTGGACATTAGCACGGAAGGACGAGCCTGTAAAGAAAAAACTACTACAGAATGGGCTGCGAAATCACACGGTACTAAGAATTGTGCCGTTCACGTCGTTCTGTGGGCGGCGCGGCGCCCTTCAAGCGGGCATGGGGTTAAATGCGGGAGGAACTCAAGGCTTCCATGTCAGGACGGGTTTTCGCGCGGCCCCTGCCTCATCCAGGCGAGAGATCCGTGTCGAGCACGGAGCTTCGAGAACGAACGAAGGCTCTTCCTCAATCTCCTGGGCAATCGAACGCAGCGCGTCAATGAATTCATCCAGCTCTTCTTTGCTGGCGCTTTCCGTCGGCTCAATCATCATGGCTCCCGAAACAATCAGCGGGAAAGACGTCGTATAGGGATGAAAGCCGTAGTCTATAAGCCGCTTGGCGATATCTCCGGTGCGAACGCCTCGTGCCGCTTGCCGCTTGTCTGAAAGCACGCACTCGTGCATACAGGGTTGGTCATACGGAAGATCGTAAACGTCGCGCAATCGCGCCATGACGTAGTTGGCATTGAGCACGGCATCTTCGGTTGTCTGGCGCAATCCTTCAGGGCCGTTGGCGAGAATGTAAGCCAGCGCTCGGACGGCCATGCCAAAGTTCCCATAGAACGTCCGGATGCGCCCAATAGTCTTGGGCCGGTCGTAGTTTAAGTAGAAAGTTCCATCAGGCGTCTTTTCTACGGTTGGGACGGGAAGATAAGGCTCAAGAAACTTTTTGACCGCCACCGGGCCTGAGCCCGGACCGCCTCCCCCGTGTGGCGTGGTGAAGGTTTTGTGCAAATTCAAATGCATAACGTCCACGCCGAAGTCCGCCGGCCGCGCCACTCCCACTAACGCGTTCATGTTGGCCCCATCCATGTAAACCAAGCCGCCTCGGGAATGTACCAATTCTGAGATCTCAGCGATTTGCCTCTCAAAGATGCCGAGCGTATTGGGGTTGGTCAGCATGAGCCCGGCGACATCCTGAGACATGGCTTGAGAGAGTTCGCCCAGGTCAATGCAGCCTTTCGCGTCGGACTTGAGCGGCCGCATTTGGTAGCCCGAGATGGTGACACTGGCGGGATTAGTGCCGTGCGCGGAGTCAGGAATCAGGATGTACTTGCGAGGATTGCCCTGCTGCTCGAGCCAAGCCCGAATCATCAAAATGCCGGTCAGTTCCCCTTGCGCGCCCGCAGCGGGTTGAAGAGACACGGCATCCATGCCGGTGATTTCGGCCAGGCATCGCGCCGTCTGATGGAGCACTTCAAGACAACCTTGCGCCAAGAACTCGGGCGCATAGGGATGGTCAGTCGCCAGCCCCTCCAGCCGCGCGACCACCTCATTGATTCGAGGGTTATATTTCATGGTGCAGGAACCGAGAGGGTAAAGACCTGTATCCACGCCGTAATTCCAAGTCGAAAGCCGCGTGAAGTGGCGGACGACCTCGAGCTCGGAAACCTCCGGGAAACCTTCGATGTCTGCGCGATAAACTTCGCCGAGGGCTTCTGCGGCCGAAACAGGCGGCACGTCCAATGGAGGTAAATCAACTCCGCATTTTCCGGGGGAAGAATGCTCGAAGATGAGTTT
The DNA here is from genome assembly GCA_021786455.1 of Acidobacteriota bacterium. GTDB lineage: Bacteria > Acidobacteriota > Terriglobia > UBA7540 > UBA7540 > JAKCCV01. Next base: position 9,067 of record JAJYNF010000268.1, on the reverse strand, counting down.
TTCGTTGCGGTTGACGTGCGGGCGCGCGGTTTGAATTCGGTTTTTCATCTCGCACCATCTTGGCGCGTCGTGCCGGAGCGGAAGCAGGGATCGCCAGCCTCCCTACCGCCTCGACTAGCCCCGTTCGCCACGTGAATGCCGACCCTGAAGCATCGCCGGGGTACCGGGGGTAGATTCTGCTAATCGAGCGAACCCCTGAACCGTCTGATCCACAATGGAGCGGCTCACCTTCTCTGTGACACAGATCAGCAGATGATCTTTCCACTCAGGATAAAAGCGGTACAGATGTAAGCCGCCGAGAATTTTTTGGTCTTGCAATTCGGCGAGCAGCGTCTCTGCGGCCCCCGGCGCGCGAGCAACAAACTCGTTAAAGAACGCGCCCGTCATCGGCAAAGAAGCAGCCCCCTCCGATACGAGCTTCCGCGCCGCATCGTGCGCCTTAGAAAAATTCTGCTCCGCAAGAGCCCTCAACCCCTGCTTGCCGAGCAAACAAAGATAGACGGTGGCCGCCAAGGCGCAGAGTGATTGATTGGTGCAAATGTTCGACGTCGCTTTCTCGCGCCGAATATGCTGCTCGCGGGTGGCCAGGGTCAGCACGAAGCCGCGGCGTCCTTCGCGGTCTTGCGTTTGCCCGACCAGTCTGCCGGGCATCTGGCGGGTGAACTTCTCGCGCGTCGCAAGATAGCCCAAATAAGGACCACCGAAGGCGACCGGAACCCCGAAGGACTGGGCCTCCCCGCAGACAATATCGGCCTCGGCGGGCGGTTTGAGAATCGCTAATGAGAGCGGTTCCGTAATGACGACAATCAGGAGCGCCCCGACGCGGTGCGTCACTTCGGCAATCGGTTGCACCCGCTCGATGATTCCAAAAAAATTCGGTGATTGAACGATCACTGCGGCCGTCTCTGAGTTGACGGTGCTATCGAGGACTGCCAAATTCAGCTCGCCCGACGCCGACCACGAGATTTCCTCCACAGCCGTTCCCAGCGTCCGGACATAGGTTGCCAGCACCTGGCGATATTCGGGATGAAGCGTTCGCGCGACCACTAGGCGGTTGCGTCGTGTGATTCGCGACGCCATCAGAGCAGCTTCGGCGGTTGCGGTCGAGCCATCGTAAAGGGAAGCGTTGGCGACTTCCATTCCGGTGAGCTGGGTGATCAGCGTCTGAAACTCAAACATCGCCTGAAGGGTTCCTTGGGCGATTTCGGCCTGATAGGGCGTGTAGGCAGTGAAAAACTCGCCTCGGGAAAGCAACGCGTCAATCGCAGCCGGACGATAATGCGAGTATGCTCCCGCGCCCAGCAACGAAACAAACTCGCGACTGCTCCGTGCCGCTGTGCGCTGGAAGAACTCCACCAACTCCGGTTCAGACATTGGGCCGGGGAGCTTCAAGTTGCTGTGCAGCTTAAGAGAATCCGGTATCTGGGCGAAGAGTTCCTCCGGCGCGCGGAAACCTGCCGCTTCGAGCATTTCTTGGCGGGTATGGAAAGAATTGGGAAGATAGCGCATCAGCGGGTTTGAGTCTCTCGAAGGTAGGTCTCGTACGCATCCGCGGCCATAAGTTTTTCAGTTCCTCTCGGGTCGGTCATGCGCACGCGGATGAGCCATCCGTCGCCGTGTGGGTCCGAATTGACCAACTCCGGTTTATCCTGAAGTCGGCTGTTCACTTCTTCCACCGATCCAGAAACGGGGGCGAAAACGTCGGAAACCGCTTTCACCGACTCCACCACCCCGAATGGCTGTGCAGCCGTCACTGAGTCGCCCACCCGGGGGAGCTCCACAAAAACCACGTCGCCGAGTTCTTTCTGTGCGTAGTCGGTGACCCCGATGGTCGCTCGGTCAGCCTCCACAAGGACCCACTCGTGATCCTTGGTGTAGAGAAATTCTGCAGGATAGCTCAATGGTTAGCCCCCTTCTTTCGGAATGTGCGGCGAGTCGCCTGACGCCGGCGCGGAATCAGCTCCTTCAGATTCCACGCCAAGCCCTCCTGTCGAAGGCAGATTAGTTTGCTGGGGCCGAGGATTTCGCTCGCTTGTAAAAAGGTAGAGCTACCTGCCAAGCTGCCACCTTTTTACCGCGGATTTCGATTTCGAGGCCCACGCCAACCCTTGCCAGCTCCGGGGGAACATAAGCCAAACCGATATTCTTTTGCAGAAAAGGCGCCGGCGAGCCACTGGTGACCTTACCGACCGGGCGTCCCCCGATCCAAACGGGGTAGCCTTCTCGCGCGATCCCCCGCTCAATCATCTCAAAGCCAACGAGTTTTTTCTTCAACCCTTGCTCGCGTTCGGCCAACAGAGCTGCGCGGCCAATGAAGTCGCCCTTGTCAAATTTGCAAATCCAACCGAGCCCCGCTTCAAGCAATGTTGTCTCTTCGTCCAGCTCGTGGCCGTAAAGAGGGTAAGCCGCTTCCAATCGCAGTGTGTTTCGCGCGCCCAACCCTGCCGGAACCACTCCCTGTGTCCGGCCCGCGTCAAGAATGGCGTTCCAAACTCGCTCCGATTCCTCGGGAGGAAAGTAGAACTCAAAACCGTCCTCGCCCGTGTATCCGGTCCGGGCGATGAGCCCCTCGACGCCCGCACAAACAGCTCGTGTGAACCAGTACGTCCGTAAGCCTGGGAGATCAGCGGAGGTTAAGCGAGTTAATATCTCGATCGCCTTCGGCCCTTGAAGAGCTAGCTGGGAATAATCTGCCGACGCATCGCGCAATCCCACCTCTGCAACGTTATGGGTCATAATCCAGTTAAAATCCTTTTCCGTGCTCGCGGCATTCACGCAAATCAAAAATCGCTCGCGGTCCAGGCGATGGACCACACAATCGTCCACGGCGCTACCCTGCGGATACACCAGCGCCGTGTACTGCGCCTGCCCGATCTGCAACCGCGCGATATCGTTGGCGGTGAGATATTGGAGGAGCTCAGGGCTGCTTGTACCCCAAATCTCAATCTCACCCATGTGGCTTACGTCAAACAGGCCTGCGGCCCGCCGAACCGCCCAATGTTCTTCCGTAATACCGGAATACTCGACCGGCATTTCCCAGCCGCCAAATTCAACCATTTTGGCACCCGCAGCCCGGTGGATCGTGTTCAGCGCTGTGCGCTTCAGAGCCACATCCGCTTGCGATGTCACACCCATGTCTCCTGGCCAGCTTCCCTGACCCGACTGGAAACAGCCAACCTAGCATGTCCATGGCAAACGGTCAAGCGGGCGAGGTCTCCCGGCACGCAGTTCGGCTTCGAAACCGGGGTAGAGGACTGAGCGCCAAATAGATGATAGGCTTCCAAACGGGGAACCGTTCTTGAGTGAGTCTTGGTTATGCCAGAAGGCAAGAGAAAAGCAGTAGCAGGATGCGAAACTCAGGGGTCACCACCCGCTCCCTCGGCCACACTGACGGTATGGACCATTGGGCACTCTACGCGCCGCCTCGAGGAATTTACAGCGTTGCTTCAGGCGCGCGGAATCGAATGCGTCGCGGATGTCCGGACGCTCCCGAAATCTCGCCATAATCCGCAGTTTAACCGGGATACACTGCCGGAAGCGTTGCGGGCCCAAGGCATCTGCTACGTTCACTTGCCCGAGCTCGGCGGCTTACGGCATCCCAAGCGCAATTCACCGAATGGCGGGTGGCGAAACGCCAGTTTTCGGGGCTTTGCCGACTACATGCAGACGCCGGATTTCGCGTACGCGCTTGAGAGGTTAATTGAGCTGGCAGGTCAAAAACGCCTGGCCATCATGTGCGCGGAAGCGGTTCCGTGGCGGTGCCATCGGAGCCTGATTGCGGATGCCCTCGAAGCAAGAGGCCTTCGCGTGCAACACCTTCTCGCTGCAACCCAAATTCGCTGCCACCAAATCACGCCATGGGCATCGGTAAAAGGCACTGCCTTGACTTACCCCCCCATCCCGGGAATTTCCGATCCCCAAAATCTTCGGAGATGACACAAGCCAATCTCATCAGTGGAGGTGCTGGTATTTTTAGGGCGAGGCCTATGGCTTCTTCAAGATGTTGAGCGAAGCATATTGACGCCCGGAAGGCAATGGTTAACGTGGCCGCGCTCGTTCTCGCTTCATGCCAGCGAAAGGATCGAGCCTGCCAGACGCGAAGGCAACAACCCAAGCCAAATCAAGAAGGATCAAACGCCGCAACAAGAGATGGGGACGACGGACACTCCGAATCTTTCAAGGCTGGGGCAGGCCTAAGTCCTTCGAGCCGAGACGGGACATTTGCGCCTCCGGGGCATACTGCTTGAGCAACTCCAGCGCGATTTTGGCGCGGCGGACGCGCTCGCGGCCCATCTTGGTGGCGACATCTTCCAAATGCAGCCCGGAAGGATAAATGTCGGGCGCATTGCGCAGCCCGAACTTGAAATACATCGGCGCGCCCACGCGGACAATCTGCGGCATTTCGTAGTAGCGCACGAAGCCTCCAAAGTTGTCCGGCGCCTCGATATACATGTCGAGAGGAATGCTCACGGCCTGGCGGACAGCGCCCACTTGGGCCGGTGTGAGATCGGTTGGCATGTTCAGGGTGGATACGCCGAGGCTCTCGAACAGTCGCGCCGTGGCCGGGTTCGCCGCCGGCAGCGTGACTGAGCTCTTGATGACCAGATTTTTCGGCAGCTCGCCCGCCTTTTTCATTTCGCTCAGCACCCAAATCAGGCCAAGATCGGCGGGCAAAATGCTGCGGATCCCGAGGTCGCAGGCGCGGCGAACGTCTTCGATGGCGAAAACCAGTTGATCGGCGCCGCGATGCTGCAAGCCGATAACCTTGCCGGCGCTCGAGGCCGCCTGAGCTCCCGTCTCGAACGTGGCGCGGGGGCCGACGAATAAGCACACTTCAATTCGCTCTTCACGGCCAATGCGCGCCATCTCCTTGATCTCATCGCGCGTCAGCAGCATGACCCCGGAGCCTTGGCTGACGCGATGGATGGGAACCTTCAGTTCTTTGGCGGTTGCCAATACCTCGCGAAAGACGCGCGGACCTTCAACGCTCGGGATTTCAATGCGGTATTGCCCGCCGTCGGGAAAGCGTTTTTTCGACGGCCCGAGATTGTGGTTGTCTTGCGCAGGAAGTTGGAGCCTGGCCAGAAACTCCGTTGCCTTTTTCATGGGTTACCCCCTCAAAAGTGCTCGATGGCTGACGGCCTTCTTGCTTAAAACAGGGGTTCGGCCTCCAAGACGCGCCAACGGCGAGAAGCCGAGGTTAAAGCCAGGCCGCGCGTTGCCTTTAGCCCGAATGAGTCGTTGGCTACGGCCTACAAAGTGTATTTCAAATAAACGGTCCCCGTTTCGGTGTAAAAATCGAGCGCCTGCGGACCTTGCTCCCGCATGCCAAAGCTCGATTCTTTCGTGCCGCCGAAAGGCAACTGGTATTCTACGCCGGCGGTTGGCAGGTTGACCGTAATCAAGCCGGCCTCAATGCGGTTCACAAATTCGTGAACGCGCGTCAGGTCGCGCGAAACAATCGAAGCCGAAAGCCCGAATTTGACGGAGTTGGCAAGGCGGAGCGCGTCCTCAAAATTGTCCGCCACCATCAAGCACAGGATGGGGCCGAAGACCTCTTCCTGCGCGATGCGCATCTCCGGCTCAACGCCATCGAAAATGGTGGGCTCGATGAAAAAGCCTTTGTCGAACGCGCCGCCGGAGAGCTGATGGCCGCCGCAGAGCAACCGGGCGCCCTCCTGCTGGGCAATCCGGATGTATTCCAGATCGGTCTCGAGCTGTTTCTGGTCCACTGCCGGACCCATTTGAACGTCCGCCTCGAGCCCGTTGCCGACCTTTAGCTGTTTCGTCTTCGCCACCAGTTTTTCGACCAGATTTTCGTAGATAGGCCGCTCGATGATGGCTCGGCTGCAAGCGGTGCACTTCTGTCCGGTGGAGAAAAACGCGCCGTTTACCACCACGTCAACTGCATAGTCGAGGTCGGCGTCTTTGAGGACGAGGGTAGGATTTTTGCCTCCCATCTCAAGCTGGACGCGAATCTTGCGCGCGGCGACCTTCTGGTAAAGCGCGTTCCCAACTGCGCAGGAGCCGGTGAAGGAAACAGCCCGCAGGGCCGAGTGTTCAACGAGAGCGTTGCCAACCGTTGCGCCGGGGCCGCTAACAAAGTTCAGAACGCCCTTCGGCAAGCCGGCCTCGTCGAGCGCTTCAACCAGCCGCAAACCGGAGAGCGGGGCAAGCGATGCGGGTTTGATCACCACAGTATTGCCAGCGACGAGCGCCGGCGCCATTTTCCAGGCGGGAATGGCGCTGGGGAAGTTCCACGGAGTGAGCAAGCCCACCACGCCCAGCGGCTTGCGGAACGTGTAACAGAAAACATTCTCGCGCTCGGAAGGAATTTGATAACTGAATTGCCGCGCGCCTTCGCCTCCGAAATAGCGGAAGATGTTGATGGCGCGTTTGATTTCGCCTTTTGATTCAGGGAGCGTTTTGCCCTCTTCCCGTGTCATTTCGGTTGCAAGTTGATCCTGCCGGCGTTCGAGGATTTCAGCGGCCTTGAAAAGATATTCACCCCGGCGCGGCGCGGGCGTGGCCGCCCAGGGCGCTGCGGCGCGGCTCGCGGCTCGGCAGGCAGCTTCGATATCTGCGCCGGTAGAATCTTGAAATAGCCCGACGACTTCCTCGGTGTTGGCCGGGTTTGTGTCTTTGAAAGTTTTCTTCGATTGGCTTTCAACCCATTCGCCGGATACGTAATTACGAAATGTCTCCGCCATCAGAAACTCCATTCGCGCTGGTAAAGTTCCACGAAGCTATCCACGCCGTGACCGGAAAGCAGACCTTATTATCGGCGGAGGTTCGGAAGGACGTCAAGGACTGCGAGCGCAAGATTTATTTGTGAGGGCGCAGAGCTTACGCTCGCTGCAGCTAGGCGGTCTGGCAAATCTCTCGCCCTCGCGAATCCGGCAAGCTTGCCGGCGCCGCTGAAACGTCTTGGATTCGAGCCCATTCAGGCCAAGCGGAGCGCGGTGATATTTCGCGGGGTAGCTCAGCGGCTTCTGGGGGTCCGCGTTAGCCTCCGGCTAAGGCTAACCGAAGCAGGACGCTTTGCTTTGCCTGCGATGATCCTTTTGACGTCTTGAGTTTGCCAAGTCAGGAAATCAACCATGCCGATGGAATGGAATCCGGACCGGATGAATGGTATCTTCGTAAATTAACGGGCAAGTATGAGTGACGTCCAGCCGAGCTTTGCGGAGTTCAAGCGTCTTGCGAAACAGGGCACCGTGGTCCCTGTCTATCGAACCGTCATCGCGGACTTACTAAGCCCCGTGTCGGCTTTTCTAAGGCTGAGGCCGGCGGCAACTCGATGGTCGAAGTCGCCCGCTCCGGATTTTAGTTTTTTGCTCGAAAGTGTCGAAAGCGGCGAATGGGTTGGGCGATATACCTTTTTCGGAACCGATCCGTTCCAGGTCATCACTTGCCGAGGGCGCTCGATCGTGCGGCGGCAGGGGCGGCGTCGTGAAAATCATTCCGGTAACATCTTCGAGTTTCTGCGTGAGGCGAGTTCTCCTTATCACTCAGTGCCGGTGCCGGGACTCCCTCCGTTTACTGCTGGAGCAGTGGGATACATTTCCTACGAGGTTGCGCGCCAGCTTGAAAAGCTTCCGCCTCGCGTCGAACCCGACGTCGAAATTCCCGACGCCGTCTTTATGTACTTCCTTAATTTGGTGGCCTTCGATCACGCTCAGCGCCGGATGTTCCTGATGGCCAATGTTCTTCCTGAGCAAGGGCCGGGCAGTTTGCGCGCCAAATACGATGACGCAGTGAGGCAGCTTGACCGTCTTGAACGCCGATTGGCTCAACCGCTCCGCTTGCCGCGCATTGAGCTTCCCCGTTCGGCGCTTCGCATCCAGACTAACATGAAGCCGGCTGAGTATGAGGCCATGGTCGAAAAAGGGAAGGAATACATTCGTGCTGGCGATATCTTTCAAGTCGTTTTATCCCAACGCTTCACGGCGCCGCTTCGCGTGCCCGCGTTTGAGGTCTATCGCGCCTTGCGGGTGGTCAACCCGTCGCCCTACATGTACTTCCTGAATCTTGGCGGCTTCACCGTGCTGGGTTCTTCGCCGGAAATGCTGGTCAAGGTGAGCGGCCGAGACGTTGAGTACCGGCCGATCGCCGGGACTCGACCTCGTGGCGAGACTTCCGAGGCAGATAGAAAGCTTGAAGAAGAATTGCTGGCGGATGAAAAGGAGCGCGCTGAACACATCATGCTCGTGGACTTGGGGCGAAACGATGTCGGGCGCGTTTGCGAGTTCTCAAGTATCGTGCCGGAGCGGATGATGTTTGTCGAACGATTCTCGCACGTCATGCATTTGGTATCCCTGATCCGCGGTCGGCTTCGCCCGGATGCGGACAGCTACGCGGCACTCGCCGCCTGTTTTCCCGCGGGAACTTTGACCGGCGCGCCGAAGGTTCGGGCTATGGAGATCATTGATGAGCTCGAGCCCACGCGCCGCGGGCTTTACGGCGGCTCCGTCCTTTACAGTGATTTCTCGGGCAACCTCAACTCCTGCATTGTGATCCGGACCGTCGTGGCTAAAGGGCAGCAAGCCTACCTCCAGGCGGGCGCGGGTATCGTCGCCGATTCCGTGCCGGTCCGCGAATACGAAGAGTCTGTTAACAAGGCGCGGGCCTTGTTGAAGGCTTTTGAAATGGCAGAGAACGGCCTCGGATGTTTTTGACAGTTTCAACTGCTGCCTGAGCTCAACGGGGTTAAGGCATCCGCGCCGGAGATCACCTGCATCGAATTTAATTCCGTTCAGATAGCTAACGCGGTGGCTTTCACGTCGGGCACGTTCGGCGCTAAAATGAAAAGGGGTTGATGGAGGGACATGCATCAGCAAGTCAGAGCTAAGGGATGAAGACGGTGGTGCTATGCAATACGAGCTTGCGGCGTGCCCGAAGAGGGGTCGCCCCTCTGACGCGCAAGCGAAGGCTGCTCGTCCCCATATCCGTAATCGTTTTGGCCTATGGTTTCGGATGCGCCATGCTGCTGGGTGTCCCGCGCGGGGCGAGCACGTCACAACCCGCGGACGATTCCGGTGGGGACAACTCCCAGGGTCAAATTCAC
>JAJYNF010000149.1 GCA_021786455.1 Acidobacteriota bacterium | reverse complement strand
AATCTCGAGTGGCGGGGTGACGGCGCCGGAAGTTACGGTCGGCAAGGGAAGGTTTGCTTCGAGCGGAGTGGCGCCGAGGCTCCAATGAACCCGCGCCCCGGCGAGTTGACGCCGACTGTAATGCGAAAAATACGCCCTGACGCGGACGGGAGCTCCGGCGTAAAAATTTCGACGGCGGGAGCGAAGCGCCAACGAGTCGGCCTGATTGATGGCCGCGAGTTCGGGGGCGAAGACCTTGGGATGCCGCCAGGCGTCCATGAGGCCGTTCGATTCCCACTGGGTGTCACACAGCTCCGTGATGATGTAACCCTGAATTTGGGGGTGCATTCGCAAAGCTCCAATTTCATATTGGAGGGCGCGAAATTCGTGCCACTCAGTGGCCAGGCTCAGGGCGCGAAGGCTTGGAAACAGCGAGTTGTAACCGTATTCCTCAAATCGCTTTTTGAATCCCGCGGGCAGCGTGATCCGCATTCCGTTGAACGACCGCGAAAACCACCACGGCCGCGGCGTGGGGACGACCGGCAAACCCCAATTTCCAAACTCGGAGAGCATGAGCGGCTCCTGGCCTGTGGGCGTGGCGTCACCATAAGGGCTGAACAGCCATTTGGGACGAGTCGCCAGTTGCGCAACAAAGTGAGCAAACGCGGCGGCATGGTCGGGAATGGCATCGTAATCATGGAAATCAGCGACATCGGTTGAGATGTGGAAATTCGAGCAGCAGGGGCTGTTGTCGTCCACGAGCCAGCCCGGAACGATTCTTTTAGCCTCGCGCCAAGTGCGCTCGAGCCAGGCGCGGTCGCTCGCCTTTTTCAAGTTCACTCCCCAGCTTTCGTTGATGAGGCTTAACTGCACGATGGATGGATGGTTCCAATCGCGCCGAACCATGCCTCGCAAGGTTCTGAGGGCGCGAGCTTCGGAGTCCGGCGTCAGCTTGTCCCAGTTGGGGATTTCATACCAAATCAAAAGGCCGACCCGATCGGCAGCCTCAAAATAACGCGGGTCGGGAATATCAATGTGGCACCGCAAAAAGTTTAGGCCCAGCGATTTCGCCTCGCGCATCTCGCGCTCGATGTACGCGAGCGATGGCGGCGTGTAGCCGGTCTGCGGATAAAAATTCTGGTCGAGCGCGCCGCGTAAATAAATGATCCTGCCATTGAGATAAAACTTGCCGTTTCGCGCGACGAACGTCCGAAAGCCGAAGTGGACGGTCCTCTCATCGCCGGAACTTAAGCGTAAGCGAAGCCCGTAAAGCGCCGGATGATTCGGACTCCAGAGCCTGGGCCGCGTGAGGCTTCCGGTAAACTGGATAACGCCCTGTTCGGGATTCAGGCTCTGGATTCCCTGCCAGGCGATTTTCCCGTTGGGAGAAAAGATTTTCGCCTGCGCGGTTTCCGGCAGGCCGACATGGCTGAGCGAGGGCGGATGTTGAACGCGCGCTTCGATCTTGAAATCGCCGCTGTCGGGCGCGGTAATGTGAATGACGCCCCAATGGGTTCGCGGCCGAATTTCAAGTTGAACGCTTTGCCAAAGGCCGCTCGTTTCAACGTACCAATTTTGCTTGCCGTGCGGAATTTGGGAAAAATGAATTCCTTCAACCGGATGCCCGGGGCCCGGGTCGGCAACCCGCACGGCCACCTCGTTTTTCCCGGAATGAATGAGCGAGGTGACGTCGAAACGAAAGGGCAAATAACCGCCGCTGTGCGAGCCGACTTCGCGTCCGTTCACATAAACCACGGCGCGATAATCCACCGCGCCAAAATGCAAGAGCGCCACTTGATCAGGCTTGAGGGCGGGCGCCTCAAACGATCGCCAGTACCAGGCGACGCCGGTGTAATTGCGCAAGTCGGCAAATTGCGTTTGCCAGGAAGAAGGAACGAGGATCCGACGGGCGCTGGTGGCCCTGGCAAGGCTGGCGAGTTCGAGATGATCTGAGGGGTCCGTGACAAAGTGCCATTCGCCGTCGAGAGAGACGGTGGGAGTCGGCGCCGGAGCCGCGCTCGGCGATTTGGCGCCGAAGATTAAAACCGCCCCAGCGACGAGAAGCGCCCACCTCGCCGCCTTGGCGAACCATCCGGCCGGCCCGGCACTGGGCTTCGGCACTCGTTGAGTCCTGCGCGTTATTACGACCATCGCTTGAGTCTATGCTGGCAAATGAAGCAAAGGCAAGGCCACTGAAGCCATCCAGGATGCCGCCGTTGCAAAATCCGCGGGAAACGCGCCGCGGAAGGCAAATTCACCGCCATTGGGTCGAGACTTCGATAGAATGGCCCCTGCGGATGAGCGCGCGTTTCAAAAGGGTTTTGAATTGGCTCTTCGGGCCGGAGCCGTTAGAGAGACGCGGACACCTGTGGCCCCGCTGGATCTTCCTGCGCGCCTTGGGCGCGATTTTCTTTTCCGCCTTTTATTCATTGGCTTTTCAAATCGAGGGCCTGATAGGGCCACAGGGCATTCTCCCCGCGCGCGAATATCTTCAATATCTGGCCCAGCATGTGGGATGGGAACGTTACTGGTTCGCGCCCACGCTGCTTTGGCTGGGAAGCGGCAGCGAGGCGATGCGCGTTTTGGTGTGGACAGGGCTGGTGGCTTCGGTTTTGCTTTTCTTGAATATTTGGCCTCGCGGCTCGATTTTCATCTGTCTGGTGGCGTTTCTCTCCTTTGTGGCGGCAGCCCGCGACTTTGCCGATTTTCAATCGGACGGCATGTTGCTGGAGGCCGGCTTTGTGAGCCTTTTCTTTGCTCCGGCAGGCTGGCAGCCGGGACTCGGCGAGCGCCACGCGCCCTCGCGCGCCAGCCTGTTTTTGCTCCAGTGGGAATGGTTTCGGATTTACTTTGAGTCCGGCGTGGCCAAGCTGGCCAGCCACGATCCCGAGTGGCGTCATTTGACCGCCATGTATCAATATTATCAAAACAGCCCCCTGCCCACCTGGATCGGCTGGTACGCGCAGCAGTTGCCCCATCTTTTTCAAAAAGGTTGCGCCCTGTTTACCCTGGTCGCCGAGCTTGGCCTGTGCTGGGTGTTCCTGTTGCCCAAACGCTATCGCATTGGGTGTTTCTTCATTCTCACGCTGTTTCAGATTGGAATTATCCTGACGGCAAATTACGCCTTTTTGAACTATTTGGCGCTTTTTCTGGGATTCCTGCTCTTGGACGACTCATTTTTCAAAAGGATATATGCGATGCGATGGGCCCGGCGCGCGCGAAGCCGGCTCGGCCAACTGTGGGCGCGAAAGCCACTCCCCGGCGCGGAAATTCCTACCGAATCCCAGGCCAAGAGCGCAGCCGCGCCGAGGCCGGAGAATCGCGTTCTCGCATGGGCCAGGCTGCTGGCGCCGGGATTTTTCCTGAGCTGGATTTTCTACGCCACGACGGCGCTGCTGTTGCTGATGTTGTTTCCATCGCTGCCCTTGCCCGCCGCGCCTATCACCTTGCTCGAGCCTTTTCGCGTTGCCAATCGCTACGGGTTGTTTGCGGTGATGACCCGCGCGCGGTACGAGATCGAGTTTCAGGGGTCCCGGGACGGCGTGACCTGGGTTTCGTATCCTTTTCGCTACAAGCCGCAAAATACTCGGCAGCCCCCGGGCATTTACGCGCCTTACCAGCCCCGCTTTGAATGGAACTTGTGGTTCGCCTCGCTCGAATCCTGGGAAGAAAATCCCTGGGTGGTTCGCACGCAAGAGTTGCTCCTGGAGAATGACGCGAGCGTGCTGGAGCTGTTCCAATCGAACCCTTTCGGGGCTGAGCGGCCACGGTTCGTCAGGGCCGTCCTTTGGCAATACTGGTTTACAAATTTCCGTGAGCGGCGTGAAACGGGAAGATGGTGGCGGCGCAAGCTGCTAGGGCTTTATGCGCCGATTCTCGAGCGGCGTCGAAACGGAGAAATCGTGGCTTACGGCTGGCCGAGCGCCCCATCCCGCGCTCACTGACTTTTAGAAGCTGCTGAAAAACGTTTCCGACCCCGTCATTCCGAGCGCAGCGAGGAATCTGCTTTTGATCTAGGGACTGGTAGCCGCCACGGTGCTTTCTCCGTCGCGGGCTGTTCCGAACCCCGCGACACCCGACGGAGTGTCGCGGCTACCGCTCAGGACAGGCTCTCGGGCCGATGACGAACACCGGCCCTCGGAATGACCGCCAAGGAGGGTTTTTCAGCATCCTGCTAAACCTTGAAGGTCGTCGCAGTTCAAGGCTTTGCCATCATGAGCCGTTTGGTTTCCGCGGCTGCCCTTGTTTTATGTCCGAGTGAACCGTAAAATCGTAATGGATGGGTGAGAGCCGGCAAAAATATCCATCGAAGAATTGCGGCTTCTCGCTCGCCTCAAATTGGTCAATTTAGAAAGAGGATGAAAGATGACGGAACAATCGGAGACGTCAACTCAAAGGGAAGTTTGGACGGTTCGGCGAGTCGGAACCACTACGTTTGCCATTTCCAAGCCGAAGCGAAATCCGCGCAAGCTGCGGCGTCAACGGCTCAAGAATCGGCGACGCGCCCGCTAGCGTCCAACACTTCTTTACAATGCCGTGACGTAGCACGGGCGTCTCGCTCGTGTCGCGATACGGCCAGGATGGCCGTGCCACGAATGCTAAATTGCAAATCTACTGAAGACACACGACACTAGGCGCGATGCCGGCGGGCGCCTCGGCGGGAGGGGATACAACTCCGAGGCAAAATTAAGTGTCTATAAGGAGAAGGATGGACTTTCGAGGAAGCGAGGCAAGCTGAGGGGATGAAAAAACGTCGCTTCCAAAAGACGATCAAGCGCAGCCTGCTAGTGGCGGGCGTCCTGGCGTGGACGGCTCTGCCCGCCATTTGCGCTCGCCCGCTAACCAAGGATGAGATTAACCTGCTGCTGACGGCGGGCGCCTCGGCACCCAAGATCATGACGCTGGTGGCGGAGCGGGGCGTAGCCTTCATGATGACACCCGCCATCGCCAAGGAATTCCAAAAGCACGGCGCGACGCCCGCGTTGATCAAGGAAATTCAAAAGATTTCCGACCAGCTTTACTCTGGGGCGCCGCCTCCCCCTCCGACCCTGGCCAGTCCGCCTCCTTTAGCTCGCTCGGCTTTGCCCGCCGCGGCTCAAGCGCCGAGCGAATCCGAGCCTTCCGCCGCGCCAGAAGTGGGAGCGGCAACGGTGAAGCTCGCCAGGCATTCCGCGCCGGCTGCTCCGCCTAAGGAGCCGCCCGTCAAGCTGACGAACCCCAGCCCGGCCGAAATCCAAAAAATCATTCAGACGTTCACGGCCAAAGAGGCTCTGTTCAAGGCGGCCCGGAGCGATTACACCTATCACCAGATCAACCTAGTGGAAACCCTCGACGCGGACGGCCACGTGGACGGCACCTGGGAACAGGATTGGGACATTCTTTACGACGACAACGGTCGCCGCATTGAGAAGGTCACCTATGCGCCGGTCGGCGACCTCAAGGGGGTGCTCCTGACCGAGCAGGACCTTTATCAGATGCGCCATACCCAGCCGTTCGTGGTGACCACCCGCGAACTCCCTGAATACAACATCCGATACCTTGGCCACGTCCCGCTCGACAAACTCACGGTTTATGTATTTCGCGTCGAGCCCAAAGCCATTAAGAAGCATCACGAATATTTCGACGGCGTAGTGTACGTGGACGATCACGATCTGCAAATCGTGAAGACCGAGGGCCGGCAGGTTCCACAAATTCGCCACGGGAGTTACGAAAACCTTTTCCCGAGTTTTTCCACCTGGCGCCGGCAAATAGACGGCAAGTTCTGGTTCCCCGTATTCACCGAGGCGGATGACACGCTTTATTTTTCGGGCGGGCCGGTGCATATCAAAGAAATCATCCGCTACACCGATTACAAGCAGTTTAGGTCCACCTCTAAGATTAAGATGATCGGCGTCGCCGGGCCGAACCCCAATCCCCAGCCGCCTGCCACGGCGCATCCATCTTCGAGGAAGCAAGGCCCGCGCTAGCGCTCCCATCGCGGCAATTCAGGCGCGGCGCCAGCCGTTCGGAAGAGTTGAGAGACGGCGCGAGCCAGCGGCCGGGCGTCTGATAGAATCGGCTTGATGCGAAGGACGCAATGGGCGTGGCGGGTGGCGCTGGTGCGGGCGCGCAACCCTTTGAATATCGGCGCGGCGGCGCGTGCCATGGCCAATTTTGGCCTGGAAGATTTGGTGGTGGTGGCGCCCTACGCGCCCACCTGGCGGGAGGCTCGCTCGGCGGTGGGAGCTGAGCAAGTGATGCAATCGGCCCGGGCGGTGGAGGATCTCACGGAGGCAATCGGCGACTGCCAACTGGTGATCGGCACGACGACGGGCGTCCGCCGCCGCCTTGATCGGGAGCTGATTCCGCTTGCGGACTTCACTCGCCAGCTCAAGCGGCGCAGCGGTCGCGGACGCGCCGCCTTGTTGTTCGGCTCGGAAAAGACGGGCCTCTCCAACGAAGACCTCAGCATCTGCCACGCCTGGGTGCGGATTCCGACCGCGGCACATTGCCCTTCGATGAATCTTGGTCAAGCGGTTGCGGTTTGCGCTTACGAGTTGGTGCGCTCGGGGCTGTGCGATCCTGGCGCTCCGCGGCCCGCCGCCCGGCCGTCGTCTCCCGCGAACGCGCAAACCCTCGAACACCTGCTTGAGCGCGCCACGCGCGTTCTCGAAGCTTCGAGCTACTTCACCCCCAAAACGCGTCGCGCCCAGATCGTGAAGCTCCGCCGCGTGGCGCTCGATTTAGGCTTGACCCAACACGACGCCAGAATTCTGGGCGCAGCCTTAGCTCAGATCGAGTGGAAAATCGGCACGGCAGGCAACTAGCGTCCTTCGCGTGGCAGGAGGACTACCACGGGACGCGCTCGACCTGCTTCCGCAGAAAAAGCAGAGGGGCGGTTGAGTGGGCGCGAGAATATCCGTTATAGTAAGGTTTGGGTTCAGAGGGATATAGGCAGCGACCTTGACCGCAGGGGCATGGGGCAAAAACAGAGCGCGTAGATCACGCCGCGACTTTTTGAAACTTTGGGGGGTCAGCGCGGCGGCAAGCGTCCTCCCCCGGGTGTTGCCGGGTGAGACGGCGCGCGAGAAGTCTCTCCCCATCATCATTCCGGTTACATTCACCAACATTCGCAAGCAAGCGGGTATTTCTTTCCTCCAAGACTCGACGGAAAGCCGGGAGAAATATTACCTCGAGACGATGGGCACGGGCGTCGCCTGGATTGACTACGACCAGGACGGATTGATGGATCTCTATTTCGTTCAATCCGCGGCCACGCCAGCTTATAAGCCGAAGCGGACACTCTATTCCTCGCTCTACCGCAATAACGGCGACGGAACGTTTACGGAAGTGACGGCCCAGGCGGGCGTGGGCGGCGAAGGGCATTATGGGCAAGGCGTGGCGGTGGGTGATTATGATAACGACGGTTACCCCGACCTCTACGTCACGGGCTACGAGAGCGCGATTCTCTATCACAACAACGGCAATGGCACCTTTACCGACGTGACGGCCAAGGCCGGGGTCGCCGATAAAGGACAATGGTCCACCAGCGCGGCCTGGTTCGATTACGACAAGGACGGCTGGCTGGACCTGCTGGTGTGCAATTACATTGATTGGTCGCCCCAAAACAACATCTGGTGCGGCGGGCACCGCCCTGGCTATCGCGCCTATTGCAGCCCTGACAATTATTCCGGCCAGCACCTGGCGCTCTACCACAATAATCACGATGGGACATTTACGGATGTAAGCCAGGAGTCAGGGGTGGGCAAGCCGGAGGCCAAGGGTATGGGCGTGGTGACGGCGGACTTCAACAACGACGGCTGGCCCGACATCGCCGTAGCCAACGACACTTGGCCGAATTTCCTTTTCATCAATCAGCACGACGGAACCTTCAAGGACGTCTCCTTCATCTCGGGCGTGGCGGCCAGCGAGGACGGCCGCTACGAAGCCGGCATGGGTATTGATGCCGCCGACGTGATCGGCAACGGGTGGTTCGACATCTACATCACGCACCTTGATTTTGAGCTGAACCGTCTTTATACGAACAACGGTGACGGGACCTTCAATGACGCCACTTACTCCTCGGGCATCGGCAACACGGCCATTTTGCTGAGCGGGGTCGCCGCCAAGTTCATGGACTATGACAACGACGGCTGGGACGACATCTGCCAATTGAACGGGGCCATGGTGGACAACATTCGTCTCTACCATTCCGAAGTTCACTACCGAGAGCCCATGCTGATGTACCGGAATCTCGGTCGGGGCAAATTCGCCAAAGTGTCCAAGTATCTCGGCGCGGATTTCAACCGTCCGGTGGCCGGGCGCGGGCTGGCCGTGGCTGATTTCGACAACGACGGCGACCTGGACATGGTGACCAACGATCGGGGAGATTATCCGCAGTTGCTTCGCAACGACGGCGGCAACGCCAACAACTGGTTGAAGGTTCACCTGATCGGAACCAAGTCCAACCGTGACGGCAACGGCTCATTGCTGAAGCTGACTTCCGAGGGATTCACGCAGTACAAGCAGTCGAAAGGCGGAATGAGCTACATGTCGGCGCACGACCCGCGCATTCACTTCGGACTCGGCAAGCGGACCCAAATTGATTCGCTCACCATCACCTGGCCGAGCGGAACCGTGACGCACTTAACCAATCTGCCAATCAACCAAATCATCTCGGTGAAAGAAGGCGCCGGAATCGTTCCCTCGCGCTTCCCGAAAGTGAAATATAAATACAGCTAAGCCGACCGCCGCGCCGTGCGGAGGGAGGAGCCGTGCGCGACGCGCGCTCGCCGGGTCGTGAAAAGCTTTGAGGAATTGAGTTTGCCAAGGCTACGGGAGCTTTTCAGGCCGGCAGGCAGGGCCGCGGACCGCGAGGGCAACGGCATCGGCTCCCGAGACCGGCGGAAGGCTTAGGTCGGGTTGTAGCGGACGACGACGAGCGTCAGATCGTCCGAGGCGGGCGCGGAGCCGACGAATTTTCGCACGCCTTCCAGCACGTGATCGCTGATGCAGGTTGCCGTCCGGGTGGGACATTCGTCCAGAAGGTCTTTCAGGCGGGTCTCGCCAAAGAACTCGCCGCTCAGGTCGAGCGCCTCCGGCAGGCCGTCGGAAAATATCACAACAAAGTCTCCAGGACTAAGTTGGAGGGTTGAGGACTGGTAGGCAGCGGTCGGGAAAAACCCCATCGGCGGGTTGGAAGGTTCCCGCAACTCAATGACCTCGTCACGCCGGAGGAGAAAAGGCGGATTGTGCCCGGCGCTGACGTAATCGAACGCGCCGCTCGGGCTGAGCACGGCGTAGAACATGGTGGCAAACATTTCCGGCGGCGTGCGATCGCAGAGGAAAGTGTTGACGCGATGGAAAACATCACTCACAGGGAGGTCGCCCGCGGCCACGGCGGCGAAGGCTCCTTGAAGCATCGCGGCCATCATGGCGGCCGGAAGCCCTTTGCCAGAAACGTCGGCGACACCGAACCCGTAGCGGCCGCCGGGCAGGTTGATGAGGTCGTAGTAATCGCCGCCCACGGTGCGGGTGGGGACGCTCGATGCCTCGACTTCAAAAAAGTCGCTGGTCGGGAGCTGGCGAGGCAGCAGGCTCTGCTGGATGTCGCGGGCAAGGGCGAGCTCGTGCTGCATGCGCTCCTGCTCGCGCGTCAGGCGCAAGAGGCGGGCGTTCTCGATGACGGTGGCGCCTTCGACGGCCAGCGTCTGAAGAACCTGACGGTCCAGGCCAGTAAGAGAAGTGGCGCGCGAGCGGCTGTCGAGATACAGCACGCCGAGCAGTTCGGGCGCGGTGGCCGGAATGGTTTCGCCGCCGGCATCGAGAACGGGAAGTTTTTGCAGAGGCACAGCCACGATGCCGCGAATCCCGCTCTGGTAAGTCCGGGTTTCTTGCGCGGCGCGGCCGGTCTTCCCTTCCTCGATAATGAGCTCTTCTTTGCCGGACTTTGCGACGCGGTGAACAATAGCTTCCGAGTAGTCTTCCGGCTGCCCGGGCAGATACGCGCCACCCTGAGCGCGGCCCAGGCGCAAAAGGAGCTTGCCTTTGTCGTCGCGGAGAAACAGCAAGCCGCGCTCAGCGCCCGTCAGGCTGAGGGCCGCGTCCACGAGAGCCGTCAAGACTTCATCGAGGGCGGGAGCCTGAACGAGCATGTGCGCCATTTGCAGCAGAAGCGAGAGGTGCTGGAGTTGTGGCGCGGGGCTTTCGGCAACCTCCTCCAGTTTCTCGAGTAACGCCGGTAATTCCGGCTCCTGCATGATGAAGGCAAGGGAATAGGCATCGGCGACGCCGAGGCTGATCTGATCCCCGCCCTTCAGGCGGCAGGTCGTCACTCGCTCGCCGTTCACGTAAGTGCCGTGGCGGCTTTCGCTGTCTTCGATCAGGAAGCCCTGGCTGTCCTGCACAATGCGCGCGTGGTTGCGCGAAACGCGGTTATCGAGCAGAACGAGGTCGTTCTCGCTCTGGCGGCCAATGGTGAAGGGAAAATGGTTGAGTTCCACCTCACGCGAACCGCCGGAGGTGTCACGGACGACAAGATGGGCTGCGATGGCCACTGGGCCCCCTGAACGTATCGGCGACATTATAGCAGAGCGGAGAAGATTTGCATTTCGAGCTCGAGTCACGCACCACGGGGAGCGACTGTCGAGTAAGCCGATGAGCGTGGAACGCATTCGACGAAACCGCCCGAGGCGAGATGGCCAAGACGCACGAAATCGGCCGGCGGCGGATGAAGCAGGCCGTCGGCCACCGTCCTGCCGGTGGAGGTTTTCGCCTTTCGAACCGTGGTGAAGCCGGACAAATCTCCGCGCGCACCCGGCGACAAATTGAGGCTCGGCCTCACGGGCATGATGCAGGACGAGGCACCACTCCACGCCTCCATCACGGCGGAAATTAAGGGCAACAAGGGCGGGCCGTGAGTCGCTGGTCGTTGCCTTGGCTCAACGCGGCTCACCCAGCGGCAGAAGCCTGCTGTTCATACGCAAATGCCCACTCTATTCCCTCGGTTGCATCAGGCTAGCCCTCCGTGTATGCTCCCACGCTGACATACGAAGACGACCTACCGGGCAGCCCGCATGAACTCCGCTACGCCCACCCGAACCCGCTGGCTGTTAGTGTTGTGGATCGCGCTCACAGGGGCGGTCAGCTATCTGGACCGCGTGAATCTTTCCGTGGCGGGTCACCTGATTGCGGAACAGTTTCACCTGAGTAATCCTCAACTGGGTTTGGTTTTCAGCGCGTTTCCGCTGGGATATGCGCTGTTGCAAATTCCTGGTGGCTGGCTCGCGGACCGTTTTGGCCCGCGGCGGGTTTTGGCGCTCGGAGGGTTGTGGTGGGTGATATTTACCGCGTTGACCGGCGCCGTGCCGGCTGGCATCGTCGCTCCGCTGGCTGTTTTCTGGACGGTCCGTTTTCTGCTCGGAGTGGGAGAAGCTGTGATGTATCCCAGCTCGAACCGATGGGTGGCGAATTGGATTCCGACGGATGAGCGCGGCGCCGCGAACGGCATCATTTTCGCCGGCGTCGGGGCAGGCTCGGCTCTTGCGCCGCCCCTGGTCGCTATGATCATGACGCATTACGGCTGGCGAGCATCCTTCTGGATGTGCGCCGGACTGGGGCTGATGGTTAGCGCGGCGTGGTACACTCTGGCGCGGGATGAACCATCAACCCATCGCCGAGTGAATCTTGCGGAACTGGAGTTGATTCGCCACGGCATCCGAGACGCCGAAACCGAACAAGGTTTTCGAGTTCCCTGGCGCGCCATCTTGACCAGCCGGGAAGTTTGGAGCATGACGCTCAGCTATTTTACCTACGGCTACGCGACTTGGATTTTTTTCGCATGGTTCTTCATTTATCTGACCACCGTGCGCGGAGCGAGCGTTGAGAGAGGTTCCTTTTACACCATGTTGCCGCTGGCGGCGATGTCTATTTGCTCGGCTTTAGGCGGCTTTATCGGTGACGCGGTCTCGCGGCGTTTTGGCCGGCGATGGGGGCGGTGCGGCGTGG
>JAJYNF010000115.1 GCA_021786455.1 Acidobacteriota bacterium | reverse complement strand
AAGAAAATGGGTGATGCCCTCCGTGGAAGCATGCGCGCGATGCGCGGTGCCGAATGCATCGTTGACGTAAACCTCGCCGAGCGCGGCTAGCTGCCGAGAGAAATCCGGATCGTTTTTCTCTTCTTCGGCATGGAAGCGGAGGTTTTCAAGCAGCAAAGCCTGACCATCGGTCAAACGATGAGCAGCTTGCTCGGCTTCCGGACCCACGCAATCGGAAGCAAAGCTTACAGACCGGCCAAGCAGGCTTGATAGCGCGTAAGCAACCGGCCGGAGGCTCATCTTGGAATCGGGCTTCCCTTTCGGCCGCCCAAGATGTGAGGCCAAAACGAGCCGCGCGCCCTGTCCCAGTCCCCATTGAATCGTCGGCAAGCTGGCGCGAATGCGAGTGTCGTCCGCCACATTGCCGGCGCCGTCGAGCGGCACGTTAAAATCCACGCGCACAAACACGCGCTTACCTTTTAGGTCAAGATCGCGGATAGAGGCTTTAGCCATCAAAGGGTCCCGGGTTCGGTCGCTGACTGCGATGCCTCGCAAAGAGGGCGCCAAAGCTTTGCCCACAAGTCACCCTGGGTTTGGGCGGGCGCCCAAAGCAAGCCGGTCTTCTCGCTTTGCAATAGCGTGGCTCCTCACAAACCTTTGGCAACAAACTTGATAAGATCCTGGACTCGCTTCGAGTAGCCCCACTCGTTGTCATACCAGGAAGTAACCTGGACGCAATTTCCATCAATGACCTTGGTAAAGCTCGCGTCCACGATCGAGGAATGGGGATTGCCGCGAAAATCGGTCGAAACAAGCTCTTCCTCGCAATATTGGAGGATACCTTTCATCGGCCCTTCAGCGGCTCGTTTGAAAGCTGCCCGCAAATCCTCCGTGGTGGTGGACTTTTCTACGAAGGCGACCAGATACACGATAGAAACATTCGGCGTGGGAACGCGCAATGAAGAGCCGTCGAGTTTTCCTTGCAGTTCAGGCAACACCAAGCCAATGGCCTTGGCGGCCCCGGTTGTGGTCGGGATGATGGAAACCGCGGCGGCGCGAGCGCGCCGCAAATCTTTGTGCGGCAAGTCCAAAATGCGCTGGTCATTGGTATAAGAATGGACCGTGGTCATGGCCCCCTTGAGAATGCGGTAATTCTCATGAACCACTTTGGCAGCCGGCGCTAAACAGTTCGTCGTGCACGAAGCATTGGAGATGACGTGATGCTTAGTGGGATCGTAATCCTTTTCATTAACCCCCAGAACGATGGTGATATCCTCGTTTTTAGCCGGGGCGGAAATGATAACCTTCTTGACGCTCCCGCGCAGGTGTTTACGGGCGTCTTCCGCCTTGGTAAACAGCCCTGTGGACTCAACGACTACTTGCACGCCCAAAGAGGACCAGTCTAATTCGGCAGGGTCCTTGACCTTAAATACCCGGATCGAACGTCCGTCCACGCGAATGCAATCTTCGCCATAGCTGATGTCGGCGGAAAGATTCCCGAGCACGGAGTCGTATTTCAGAAGATGGGCTAATGTTTTGGGGTCGGTAATGTCATTGACCGCTACAAACTCGACGTCGGAGTCTTTATACCCGGCGCGAAATACATTGCGCCCAATGCGCCCGAACCCGTTGATGCCCACCTTAACCGACATGTTGGCTCCTCCACTTGAAAAGTGTAAGGCTGCGTAAAAGCCTATTATTTTAAGCCGCGCTTCTCGGCCTGTCAAACAGCCGTATCGAGTGCGGAAAATCGCGTAAGCCCGTCGCTGAGCGAGCGGAGCCATCAGCTTCTCCACGCTTTCCTGCTAACGCCTCTGATTCCCCGTAGGCATTGCGCTTGGCAAGCGGACGGGCGGCAACGCTGCTATCCAGTTCATACACCGTCGGAACAAACAGAAAGCGAGGATTAATCTTCTGCTTCTCTCGATAGAGAACACTTAGGTACGGATGCGCAAAGGTCTTTCGGTTAAACCCAACCAGCATGTCGTCAGTATTGACGTCTCGGTGGTGGGCATGAGGTTGCGGGCTTATAGGCAGTCAAAGAATTTGGCCGAGGACTTTGCCGAAGTTGATTTCTGCTCCGGGCAGCAGGGTGAGACTCAGGCCGGGGGGAACGGCTTTGGGTTGGGGGTCGCGCGGGGTGGTGATAAACCAGGGAGCGTCGGAAAGGTTCTTGAGGCCCCAAACCTTGGTGTGGTCCGGGTGACGGGCAACGGCGGCGAGGGGCCGGGAGAAATCGTAAGGTCTATCCGAGGCAAGGTGATGGGGGAAAAGTTGAGTGTCGTGGTTGAGCATCACGATTTGCCGGTTGATGCGGAGGCGTATCGGGAGGCGCAGCCGCCTGTTGCAATGCCAGCAAATGCCGGCAGTTTGGCTCGAGGAATCGGCGAAGTTCTCCGTCCCGCAATGTTGGCAATAATGGATAGCGTCGCGGAGGTTAATCATGGCGGCGCGCCATTCGCCTTCTCGGACGCGGCCGTGGAGTGGGTCCCGGATACCATCGGTGAAGGCTCGGGTGAAGAGATCTCGCAAGAATTGCGGATAGATCGGCCAAAAGTAAAAAGCATTGTCATGAACGCCTTGGACCGGGCGATTGGAAGCATTGTCGGGATCGTAAATGAAAGCGGGTTCAGTTCCGTAAAGACGGTTCATAGCGGGAAGATCGAAGCTATGAATGGCAAGCTCCTTCTTTCCTTCCAAGGGGTGATGCATGATGAAAATGTAAAAAAGAAGGACGGCCAGCGAATAGAGATCGGTTTGAATGCTGGGCGGGGAATCGCCGCGCACGACCTCGGGAGCCATGAATCGCGGCGTGCCCAGGACGCCCCCTTCGCCGACGCCGTCAATCGAGACGTTGTCGTTGTCGCAGATGAGCACCTCGCCCGTGCCGGGATCGAAGAAAACGTTGCCGAAAGAGATGTCCCGATAGCAAAGCCCCTTGGAGTGGAGCTGGAGAAAACTGTGCGCGAGTTCAAAGCCGAGCGTTGCGAGGGCGCGAAAGGTCGGCTCGAGGCGGCGCTTCATCAGGTCAGCCATACCCTTGTAGCGTTCCTCGCGCAAAGGCATCAGATAACCGAAGCCAGGGTGGGAAGGCGCGGAGACCAGCTCCAGAGGCCAGAGGAATTTGCCCGTTGGGGTGCCGCGTTTGACCAATGTCTCGAGCGCAACCCGCTGCCCGGGGGTTGCAAACTCGGGGTAATACCACTTGACGGCAGCCAGCCGGCCACCGACGTTTACCCGATAGACGACACCCTGGCCACCCTCGCCCAAAGCATCTTCGATGCAACAGGGCTCATGGGAGGTTTCTGTCCAGGGGGTTTGGCCGCGCTTCCAAAGCGAACTCATAACGATGATTCGGTCGGGGAGAGCTTTGCCTTGGCTGTCCCCGTCGAGGCTCGTGCGGCCTGCCTAAGACCGGCATAAAGGCTCGCCATAAGGGTCAGTCCGTAGGCAAAACAGATGACGGGAACGTAAGCGCGAAGGAAAGCCCATCTCCGCCGCGACCTCAAGAATTGACGGAAATCGGCTGCGAGGGCCAAATTCCTCGCTCCGCGAACATTCTGGGAAAGGCGAAAGGCGCCGCCGAAGTCGCCATTCGCATAAATGAGATAAGCAGGCAGCAAGGCTCTGGAGCGAAAGAGGATGGGCGAACGGATGCCCGTGGCTTGGGCCCGGTCGAATGCCAGGGCGAGATGGCGAATCGCCGCTTCAGCACGGTTCCAGTGGCCGGCCTGGAGCGCGGCGTTAGCAGTTCCGAAATAGCGATCACACTCCGCCGCGGCCGATTGCCACTGGCTTAGGCGAGCAAGCTCGCGGAGCGGGTCGGGGGCAGCGGGCTTATATTCCAGGCATTCAAGGAAGCGATGGCGAGCAACCGAAATCGAGCCTTGCGAGAGCGCTATGCGGGCCGCTTGAAATTCGGCGTCGTACCGGGCTTCCGTCAGGTATGTCAGAGCCAGCGGATCATTTGGAGACAGAGCTAAGGCCCGGGCAAAACTAGAAGCGGCCGCCGAGTAAGCATGATTCTGCATGAAGCGCTGCCCGGCAGCCAGCGAAAGCTGAGCGCCGGCTAAATTGCTCTCGGCAGCGAGGCCGGCCTCCGAGGCAATTGTCAGCGCCCGCTCGAAACTGGCCCGAGCGCGATTGAGGTGGCGCTCCGCCAGTTCCTGAAGCCCCACACGGTCCAATCGCCGAAACTGAGCACGCCGCCTGAGTTGTTGCTCCTCGGAATTATAACGGCTCTGCCGGCGAGCCTGATCAGATTTTATCCCGGCACTGAGATATGTCTGAGGGTAAACGGCTTGGCGGGCCGCGGCCGGATTGTGCTCAAAAGCCTCAACCGGCGCGATAGGGAGAGTGGGACGTCGGGTGCCTGGGGCTCGTGAACACCGAGCCAACGCCAATGCAACCACCCCAGCCCAAATCCAGGCTCGGCGTCCAAGCCAACCGTGAGTTGCGAGTCGGGTCATCGTTGTCGGACCACGGACGAAGCTATCCTTCCCTGAATCGTTGTCATCAATCCAACCCATTTGATGACAAACCCCAAAACCACCGCTGACTGGATAAGACGGCCAAGAGTAAAAGCCATTACCTGACTGTGTTCGACGAAGTGCATACCCGTGACCCATTCGCCAATCCAAAGGGCGAGGACGCCGATCGGCGCCAGAGGCTGCGTCAGCAGAACCACCACCTCCATCAGCAAAGCGGCGGGAGTTTTGCGGGGGTCGAGCGCGGTGGAGCGCGGTGGAGCGCGGTGAAGAAACTGCCGCGCTGCCACCCAATCACCGGCCCAAGCCAATGCCAAGCCGCCGCCCAATAAGCCCGTTTCTCTGAGCCAGCCGAGAAATGAAACCCAACTGCCTTCAAACGCTACGCGCGCGACCACGCCCAACGCCGTCAAGGAGGAGGCAATAGACAGGAAGCACAGGCCCAGCCACACCCAATCGAGCGGAGCATAGGAAGGTCTTAAAAGCATTTCCGAATCCGAGGCGGGGGCGACCGAAGAGCGGGCGGGTGGTGGCTTGAGTTTCCCCCGTGCGGGCGCGTCGCGAATCAGTTCGACCCAGGTTTCCGCTGCCCACCGGCTGGCATCTTCCGCTAGGCCGAGGTTATCGCAAAGCTTGCGAGTAAGGTTTGAAATGATCACTTCATCCGGCAGGACGCCGACTGAGGCGAGAATATCAGGCACCACGCGCTCCTTAAGAGCAGCGACCAACAAGAAAATTTCTCGGCGATGGCCCATGCAGAGGTCGCGCAGCAGAGCCTCGCAGCGCTGTGGCTCCTCGCAGATCGGGCGCCCGTAAAGCTCAAGGATGTGACGAAGCTGACGGCGGGGAAGATCCTCCGTCGGTGAGGTTTTGCTTCGGACCGGGTTGTCCACACTGGGCAATGCCATGTTCGCGGGCTAAATAACCAGCGGGAGGGATGGAGGCGTAAGCCCTGGCTCCTCTTCGCGCCAAAGGATGCCTAGCGAGACGTCATCCCCGCTGCCGTTTTCGGTAGTTTCGGCCAGCCATTCGTCAAGGTGCTCGTTGACCTTTTCGATTCCTTCAGAGCGGATAAGCTCCAGGAAATCCCTGCCTACGTTCAGGAAGCCCTCATCGTCACGAAATGAATTTGAGTAGCCGTCAGTGCAGAGCAGCAGCAGCGCCGCCGAATCCTCCCCCGCCTGTCGGATGCACAGGCGGACCTCATTCCAAGCCTGATGCATGCACAGGGAAGTGGTCTCCACGCCTAAAAGGCGCGTATCACGCGACCAAGGTCTGAAGGTTTCGCCCAAACGTGAAACTATCAAGCAGTCGCCATCACCCAGTTGAAGAAGGAGTGAATAGGCGGGAGTGGCGAGAGCTGCTAAAGCGGTCGAGCCATAAGCAAGAACAGGATCGGCCTCGAGCGCGCGCCCCGCCGAAGATCCCAGTTTCTGCTCGAGGCCGTCGAGCTCGGAAGCGGTCAATGGGTTTTGCTCTAATTGCCGCATGACGCTTTGCCGCCACTGGCTAACCAAAGGTTTAGAAATTTCCTCCTCCGCGACACGTTGCAGGTCCGTCCCATCGCAATCGGGGTGGCGAAGATGGAAATCGCGCAGCAAAAGGGCTGCGGTCTCAACAGCAAGGTCGGCTCCTTGCTTGCTGCGGAAGCAAACCGGGCTGCCGTGGCCGTCGGCCAGTGCCAGAGCAAGCCACGGGCTGGAGCCTTCTGCCGGAAGCCAACAAATGGCGTCCTGGAGTGGCATCGTGTTGCGCCGGTGCGCGGCTCCGCAAACCGCGCGGCCGATCACATGCCACTTCGCGCTCTGATGGCTTCCTCCCATTGCTTACCAGACATCCTCGGTCGGAGTGGAAACAACGGGCGGGGGAGCAGGAATCTGAACGTTGCCCCCTGCCGATTTCATAGTTTTGCTCTGGCTGGCTGGCGAGGAGGCCGCCTTAAGAACCGCTGTGGACGCCCACTTGATGTAATTTACGAGCGTTTCCGAATTGTTCGCCTGCAAGACCGGAATCTCCGGGTTCCCGATGAAAGCTTGCAAGGGCTCGTGATCGGCGTCGTCCCCAATGGCTATGGCAATGCGCACGGCCCGTTTGCCCCAGGGGATGTCCAGCAGTTCCGCCAGAGAACCGCGAAAATCGTCGGTCGGCTGGCCATCGGAAATCAAAACGAGGACCGGAGGCAAGGCGCGCTCGCTCATCGGCGGAATCTTAAGCTGCTCGGCAGCCATTTGCATGGCTCGACCCATATCGGTCACGCCGCCAGCTTGTAAGTCCGTCCATTTGAAATCCGCGACGGGGGTCGGTTGAGCGATATGCCATTGAGCGCCGTCAGAAAACTTCAGGGCACGGACAAATACCTGGGCGTGAGGATTCTCCTCCGCCGCGCGAAGCATGTGCGGAATGGCTTCACGGATGGCATTGTTCAAGGACTGGATCTTACCGTCACTCTGCATCGAGCCGGAACAATCGCAAATCCAGATGAAATGGAGTGGGCGCGACGCTAGCTCCCCTCCGGGCCGCCTGACCATGGTTGCCTCCCTCTGGCGCGGTTGTTCGCTCAATCCCCTTCCGCGCATTTATAACACCACCGTCGGCAATTCTCAACAGAATGTGGGGGGAGAAAGATGATGAGTGGCACTTTTCCCATCTGATTCTAGCCGCCTGACTGAAGTCTCAACCATTATTTTGAACGAGGGCAACAAGCCGGGTACGAACGTGCCTCCCCGCTCTGGGTTCAGAAGCTCTCCGTTCAACCTGCTATAATGCTGCATGGTCCTGCCGTCGTGGGTTGGTCTCATTGGAAAACGAAAGGGGAATTTTCTGATGCGAAGGATGTGGATGGCGATTGTTTTCGCGCTGAGTTTGGGATGGGGAGGGCTGGCATCAGCTTCATGTTTTGGGGCCCAAGCGGTTGTAAGCCGGCCGGCGCCAACACCTTACCTTGCCTCCACATCCGCCCGCCTGGCGCGGCTGGAAGGGGAAATGCGGCACGCACGCGACGCTGGGGATAACGCTTGGATGTTGACCAGCGCGGCACTCGTGTTGCTGATGACAGGGCCAGGCTTGGCGCTTTTCTATGGTGGCTTGGTTCGGAAAAAGAACGTGCTAGCGACTCTCATGCAAAGCTTTTCGCTGATGGCGATCGTCACCGTGTTGTGGGCCTTGCTGGGCTTCAGCTTGGCCTTTGGACGCGGGTCGCCGTTTCTCGGTGGGGTTGAATATTTGTTCTTGCGGGGCGTAGGCGCTGCTCCCAACTTAGCTTACGCGGCCCACATTCCCTTTGAGACCTACATGGTTTTCCAATTGATGTTCGCCATCATCACGCCCGCGTTAATTTGCGGAGCTTTCGCGGAGCGGATGAAGTTTAGCGCCATGGTCGTGTTCACGGCGTTGTGGTCGCTTGTGGTCTATGCGCCGATGGCGCACATGGTCTGGGGCGATGGAGGATTGCTCAACGCCAGCCGGGGTGGGGTCTTCCCCACGCTTGACTTTGCGGGTGGGACGGTCGTTCACATTACTTCCGGGGTGTCGGCGCTGGTGACGGCGCTTTATCTCGGCCGGCGGATTGGATACCCGCGGGAGCCGATGCCACCTCACAACGTGGTATTGAGCTTTATTGGCGCCTGCTTGCTCTGGGTAGGATGGTTTGGCTTTAACGCGGGCAGTGCCTTGGCTGCAAGTCCGCTGGCGACCAGCGCCTTTGTCGCTACTCATTTTGCCGCGGCTGCGGCAGCCGTCGGCTGGGGTGGCGCCGAGTGGATCAGAAACGGCAAGCCGAGCGTACTGGGAGCCATCTCAGGGGCAGTGGCCGGCCTCGTGGCCATCACTCCCGCGTCCGGGTTCGTGGGGCCGATGGCCGCGTTGGTTATCGGGCTGGTGGCGGGTGTGATTTGTTATGTGATGGTAGCGCAGGTTAAGCAGCGTTTGGGTTATGATGACTCGCTCGATGCTTTTGGCGTTCATGGCGTGGGCGGAACCGTAGGCGCGCTCCTGACCGGCGTTTTTGCGGCCCGTGTAATAAATCCAGTGTTCAAGAATCACCCCGTGGGTCTGATTGACGGACACCCCGCTCAGGTTTTGGACCAGTTGGTGGGCGTGGTGATTGCCTGGACACTCGCCGCCGTAGGAACCTTCATCATCCTGAAGCTCGTGGACGCGCTGATTGGCTTACGAGTTCCACCCGAGCATGAGATCCAGGGGCTTGATATCACTCAACACGGGGAAGAGGCTTACAATTTATAGATCGAGGGCGCGGAAAGCAGGTATCTTGCGCCCGGGGCTTCCAAATCGGAGGCCGAATACGACGCGGGTTCCGAGGCCACAGAAAGAGACATGCTCCGATAGCTGACTGTTCTTCGCCGGGAGACTGAACCTATGAAGAAAATCGAGGCGATCATTCAACCTTCTCGCTTTGAACTGGTTAAGGGCGCCTTGCAAGAAATCGGCGTTCAGGGAATGACCATTTCAGAGGTGCGGGGGCACGGACGCCAAAAGGGCCATACGGAAGTTTACCGTGGCAGCGAATACACCGTGGACCTGCTGCCCAAAATCAAACTGGAGACCGTGGTGCCCGATCCGCTCGCGGAAGCCGCGGTGCAAGCCATCTTGAAGTCCGCGAAGACCGGCAAAATCGGCGATGGCAAGATTTTCGTATCTTCCGTTGAAGAAACCATCCGCATCCGCAACGAGGAGCGCGGCGACGCGGCGTTGTAGGCGGGGTTTCCGGGACCTGGAACCTCTGGCGGATGTCTGCCCAGGTTACGGCCGTCCCTAACCTCGATGGTTGCGCCATAGAAATCATTATGCCCTCCGCGGTTTCGATTGCGCCTCTTGAGGAGCTTTACCGCTCGCAAGCCGAAGGGGTCCGCGCGCGTTTTGAGTCGGGAGGAACTGGACGATCGGCGGCTTTCGAGCGCGCCGCCTTGCTCGATTCGGTGGTCTCCGCGCTTTACCGCGAACTGATTGGGCCGGAGGTTTGCGAGGGTTTCGCTATTGCAGGACTGGGGGGCTATGGCCGCCGCGAGCTTTTTCCCCACTCCGACGTGGACATTCTTTTTTTGGCGGCGAACCGGACCGTAAAGGCGGAGCGGGCTGAGACAACGGCGGCTTTGTCGCGCGCGCTCTGGGACCTCCACTTGCGAGTTGGGCCAGTCGTGCGTGCTCTCTCTGAATGCGGCGTGCTAGATCGGTCGAATCTGGAGTTCAGCGTCGCGCTACTCGATTGCCGTTATCTGGTTGGCGATGCGATGTTGTTTGCTCGCTTGCGCGAGGAGGTCATTCCCCACCTGGCGGCGCGGGATCGAGCCGATCTGGTCCGCGATTTAGTGGAGATGACGCGGCGTCGGCACGCCAAGTACGGCGAGACGCTTTTCCACCTTGAACCGAACGTCAAGGAATGTCCGGGAGGCTTGCGAGATTATCACGTCGCCCGATGGCTTACGCTGATTGGCGAGCTCGAAACTCGTCGCCGCTGGGTGGCGGCAGAAGAGTGCTGGCCGCGCCGCCTGGGGGAAGAAGGCCAGCAAGCCTTCGAGTTCCTGGCTACCCTCCGCTGCTTCCTTCATTATCAGCATGGTCGGGATGACAATCAGCTTACCTACGAGCTTCAGGACCGGGCGGCTGCGGACGGCGTAGGTTTGGCTCGGGGCGACGCTCTGTCGCCAGCGCAATGGATGCGTTACTATTTTCGCCATGCCCGCGCGATTGATCGCTTGAGCCGTACCCTCACGGAAGAGGCCTTACCCTCCCGTTCTTCGCTATACGTTCTCTATCAAGATTGGCGGTCACGCCTTTCAAACGCGGATTTTTCCGTGTTGCGTGGCCGCGTTTATTTTCGCCAACCCATCGAAGACCCCTTGCTCATCCTAAGACTTTTTGAGTTCATCTCCCGGCACGGCCTTGAGCTTGCCGGCGAGACGGAGCGCCAGGTAGAGGATCTTGGGTCTCGCCTAGCGGACCGCTGGCAGGATGGCGCTCCGTACTGGAAAATTTTCCTCCGTATCCTCGCTGGGCCTCACGCTGCCGCAGCAATTCGAGCAATGCACCGGCTCGGCCTGTTGGAAGCCCTGTTTCCTGAATACCGAGCGATTGACACGCTGGTGGTTCGTGATTTCTATCACCGTTACACGGTGGATGAGCACTCCTTCATGGCCATTCAAAACCTTCATGCTCTCACCGGGGCGACCGAGCCGCCCGACCGCCATTTTGCGCAGCTCTTCGCGGAGCTTGAGCGCCCGGAACTACTCCTCTTCGCGCTGCTGTTTCACGATGTGGGAAAGGGAGCACCTGGCGCGGATCATGTGGAGGGCAGCCTGGCGGTGGCGGCGCGCGTTATGGAGCGGTTCGGCGCCGAAAAGCGCGAGCGTGAGATGGTGACCTTCCTCATCCGTCACCATTTGGAGATGTCCTCCGTCGCTCAGCGGCGCGATATCTTTGACCCCGCGACCGTGCGGGCTTTCGCTCGTATGGTTGGCGAACACGAGCGGCTCAAAATGCTGTGCCTTCTGACGTATGCCGACATCAAATCGGTCCATCCGGAAGCATTAAAACCGTGGAAGGCAGAAATCTTATGGCAGCTTTTCGTATCGGCCTCGAACGCGCTGACTCGTAGCCTTGACGAAGACCGCGTTCCTTCGACGTCTCTCTCACTCGGCAACACGGATCTGCCGCCGGCGGAGGTGACGATTTTCCTGGACGGTTTCCCGCGCCGCTATCTGGCTACGCACACAGCCGAGGAAGTGGCCGCTCACGCGCGGTTGGCGCGGGGGCTGACGGGCCGCTCCGTTGCGCTTCGCTTGGAACGGCACCACCTCTGGGAACTGACGGCGATCACACCGGACCGTCCGCGCCTGTTTGCCTCGATGACTGGAGTGTTGGCGGCCTGGGGGATGAATATCGTCAAAGCGGAAGCCTTCGCCAATCGCGCGGGCCTCGTCCTCGATTCCGTCCGCTTCGTGGACCTTCACCGCACCCTCGACCTTAATCCTTCAGAGGTCGAACGATTCCAGAAAAACCTATCGGACGTTCTCACGGGCAGCCGGGCTCTGGAAAATTTGCTTCAAGGGAGGGGGGTCGGCGGAGCGGCGGCGCGCCCGGGCAAAACCCGCATTGCTACCCAGGTGCATTTTGACGACGAAGCGTCTTCCCACAGCACTTTGCTCGAGCTCACGGCGCGAGACCGCCCGGGTCTGCTCTACCAAGCCAGCTCAATCCTGGCGGATTTTGGATGCAATATCGAAGTGGCGCTTATTGACACCGAAGGGGAAAAAGTGATTGATGTTTTCTATTTGACGGCGGCGGGCAGCCGGCTGAGCGACTCCCTCAAGCATTCGCTCCGGAACGCCTTGCTGGACAAGCTCTAATCGCAAAGCGGCCTATGCGCCAACGCCCACGATCCGTTTCAGGTGTTGAGCCTCGTGGTAGGTTCCCACGCGCCTCCGCTCTGCGGTTTTGGAACGACAACCACCGGCCTGAGAAGCGCCTTAGCTCGCCGCCCTCAGCGTGTTGGCGGAGCCGACCTCAAACATGTCGCGAGGGTTTTTCT
>JAJYNF010000090.1 GCA_021786455.1 Acidobacteriota bacterium | reverse complement strand
CACCCCCCAGGTGCGGTCTGGATTTACTCGCAAAATCTCTATACTACACATCCCGCCAGGGTGAACGCCTCCTTTATGCCTCCGGCCACGCTTCAATCGCGATTCCTGGGTATTGCCGCCGAAGCTGCTGATTGCCGCCAATGCGCCTGACGGAAAACCTTGCGCTTCTACAACTGTAGCCGCCTGACACCGCGTTTGCGCAGACCGATCGCCGCCAGGGTTGGCTGACCCGGGTCACTGGCCTTACCCTAGCGGTGGGTCGAATTCGATATTGCCTGACCGGCGCCACCCGCGTTAGGAATATCGGCTGGAGGATTAGGATCCACGTCTGCCGGTGTTGCAGCGGGAACTCCACGAGGCAAAGGATGCGGTCCCAGTCCCAACTTCATCAGCGGCTTGGCTTCCGGCAATCCTGTCATGTCAAAACCGTTGGTCGCCTGGTAATGGCGCATGGCGTCGTCGGTTGCCGCGTCCCACACGCCGTTGGGGGGCCCCGTTAAACATCCTGCGCGGATCAAGGCTTCTTGAATTTGCGCCACGCGATGAGGATTGAGGGAAGCGTCCAATGACCGGTAGCGAGTGACACGTCGGGAGTATGCCCAGGGGGCGCGGGAGGGTGTTCGTGCCCGCCGGAGTCGAGCCTCTGCCGAATGATAGCGTCGTCTGGCGTTTCTTACAGGAGGGCTGGCTGCGAGGCGCAATGCCGCCCCGCCCAGAGAAATCCACAGGGTGCACGGCACAACCCATTTTCGGAGAGGCGTGAAAACAGCCATCGCGGTTCACTTCGATTGGGGGACCGTGTCTGCCAGGAAGAGCGGTTCGTATAAGCGGCCGCTCTGACGCGCGATCAGCAGCAGCGCATCCTGCCCGGGCTTGAGAGCCGATTGAAGGCGTTCAAACTCCTCCACAGAGCGCACGGTGTGGTGGTTGAGAGAAAGAATCGCGTCGCCGCGCATCACGCCCATATCCGCCGCCACGCCGGCGGGGTCTAGGCCCGAAACCAGAACGCCTTGGGAATGCTTCAAATGCAGCGAGTCGTCCAGGCGTCGGGCCTGAACGGGTGTCAGATTCTGGACAGTCACTCCAAGGATGTTGCCTGCGCTCGGCGAGATGGCCGTACCCTGATTTGCGCCGGGCGAATTGGTTTCCGCCAGGATGGCATCGCGGTCCCCCACAACCACGCTCGTGGTGTGGGCTATGCCGTTCCGCAGATATTCCACCTGGACGGACCTGCCGATCGGGCTGTTGGAGATGATGCGCACCAATTGATCTCCGTTCTGGACCGGCTGGCCACCGATGGCGATAATCACGTCACCGAGCTTCAATCCGGCGTTCGCCGCCGGGCTTCCCGGCTGCACGTTGTCAATGACCACGCCGCGGCTCGCCCCAAAGCTGTGGAGTAAAGCCTGGTTCTGATGGGGTTGAAAGACCACGCCAATGGCGCCGCGTCGCACTCGGCCGGAAGTAATCAATGAGTTATAGACTTTGCGCGCCGTATTGGAAGGGATTGCAAAGCCAATGCCGTCGCTTGAGCCATCGGAAGTCTCAATAGCGGTATTGATGCCGATGACTTGTCCGGCAAGGTTCACCAGCGGCCCGCCGCTATTACCCGGGTTGATAGCGGCATCGGTTTGAAGGAAGCGTTTGAACTGGCCGTCAGGTCCCGGCTCGATCTCTCGGCCGCGCGCGCTGATGATGCCCGCTGTTACAGTGTCTTTGAGTTCGAAGGGACTTCCAATCGCCAGGACCCAGTCGCCGACGTCCATGGAACGGGAGTCACCGAGCTGGGCGTAAGGGAGCGGACCGGCGGCGTCAATTTTAATGACCGCCAGATCAGTCAATTTGTCGGTGCCAATTACACGCGCCGTGTACCGCCGGCCATCGTGTCCATAAAGGGTCACGCTGATGTGGTCCACCGGACGATCTCCGTCACGGCGCGAGATCACGTGGTCATTGGTGAGAATGTACCCTCTCGGGTCAAGGATGACGCCGGAGCCAAGACTCCGTTCTGGAATTCTCCGCTGCACCCCCGGGCCTGAAAACAGTTGGCCGAAAAGGCCATTGAAGGGGTCTCCTCGCGGACCGCTGTGGGGCAGGCGTCCGATTCGAATCATGGTTTCCGTATTGATGTTGACGACTGCTGGTTCGACCCTCTTGACGATGCTGGCGAAAGAGTTTGACAGTCTGACCGGTGACGGCGCTGGCAGAAGCCTCGGCCTTGCGCCCGAGACGGGCGTCAACATCCGCCGGGAAACAAATGCCCCGATCAGAATGCCAACCACCAAGGTCAGCAGGATCGCTACGACTTCCACAGAGCGGCGCGCGCCAGTCCTCATGCGGTCACCTCGCCCGAAAACCCCCATCGGCCGACTTAGTCGGCTAGATTATACAACGAGTGGGGCGCCAAAAAATATCGGAAGCCTCTGGCTGATGGTTTGCGTCGGTTGCCGTTTCCGCGAAATTCCCCGCCTAAAGCGCGCGCGATGTCGTCGAGCTGGGAATTCAGCCACCGCGGCTCATCCCAAATCAAGGGCCGCGTTCGGTTTGACTTCCTTGAAGCTGTCGTTTAGGCTGGAGGAAAAGGCAGCGAAGGATTGAGAATGCGCCGAATTTACTTCGACAATAACGCGACGACCTCCGTCGCGCCGGAGGTGTTCGAGGCGATGCGGCCGTACTTTGTGGAGCAATACGGCAACGCATCCTCCATCCATTGGTTTGGCCAGCAAGCTCGCGCGGCAGTCGAAGCTGCACGCGAGCAGGTGGCGCGCCTCCTGAACGCTCGATCCAATGAGATTATCTTTACCAGTGGTGGAACGGAATCGGATAATACCGCGATTTTCGGGGTTGTAGGAGCGGCACGCTCGGAAACCAAGCATGTGGTGACCGCGGCGATCGAGCATCACGCGGTCCTCCACACGTGCAAGGCGCTGGAGAAACGCGGCGTGAATGTCACGTATGTGCGGGTTGGATCTTCCGGTGTTGTGGATCCGACGGATATTCAGCGGGCCATTCGCCCGGACACCGTGTTGATTACCGTGATGCATGCCAACAACGAAATCGGCGCCGTCCAACCCCTTGAGGAAATTGGCTGCATTGCTCGCGAGGCAGGAATTCCATTTCATACTGACGCTGTCCAATCGGTAGGCAAAATTCCCGTGGATGTGGAGAGACTGGGGGTGGATTTGCTCTCTTTATCTGCCCACAAAATCAATGGCCCCAAAGGAGCGGGAGCCTTCTACCTCCGCCGAGGAACGGTTTTGAGGCCATTGCTTTACGGCGGCCACCACGAGCGCGACCGGCGGCCCGGCACGGAAAACGTCTCCGGCATTGTTGGCCTCGGCAAAGCTGCCGAGCTGGCTCGGTCGCAGCTTGCCGAGGAGGCCGAGCGCGTTGCCAGGCTGCGCGACCAGCTCGAGGCCGGCATCCTTGACCGGGTTCCACTCGCCACGGTGACTGGCGACCGCGCGCGGCGCCTGCCCACCACCACGAACATCCGCTTCGATTACATCGAAGGTGAAGCTTTTGTGATTGCGATGGATTTGCGCGGTATCGCCTGCTCGACGGGCGCAGCCTGCTCGTCGGGCGCGGTTGAACCCTCGCATGTTCTGACGGCTGTGGGTCTCACCCCAGCTCAAGCACGGGCGAGCATCCGCTTCAGCTTGGGCCGTTTCAATACCGCTGATGATGTGGAAGAAGCTCTCCGGATCATTCCGGCCGTCGTCGAGCAGTTGCGCGCAATCTCGCCGCATTACAAAGAGCAAGTCGTCGCCCGTCAGCCATCTACCGCCGGGAAGAGCATCTAACGGCGGGTTCTCCGGACCCTTCGTTGGCAGTTGGTTCGATAGCCGGGGGAATGCAGACAGTTCACGCAAAAGCGGGGTAAAAGGACAGATGACAATTGCCGTGGCCATGAGTGGCGGGGTGGATAGTTCTACCGCCGCTGCCCTGTTGGCCGAAAATTATTCGAACGGTGAGACGCCGCGTGTGATCGGTCTGACCATGCAGCTTTGGAACCAGCGGCGTCTGCCGTCACTGATCGGCGCCGGCGTTGATGGTCCGGATGGGCCCGCCGCGGGCCGCTGTTGCTCGCTCGACGACGCGTACGACGCGCGCCGCGTGGCGGCGTTTCTCAATTTGCCATACTATGTCGTCAACATCGAAAGCGCGTTCGAGGCGACGGTGGTTCACCCCTTCATCGCAAGTTACTTGCGAGGCGAGACGCCTGTGCCATGCAGCTTGTGCAACACGGAAATCAAGTTCTCGCGATTCGTCGAGACCGCCCTTCAAATCGGCGCCGACCGCATCGCTACGGGGCATTACGCGCGCATTCGCTTTGACAGCACCTGCGGGCGCTACCAGCTACTGTGCGCCGCGGACCGCTCGCGCGATCAGTCCTATTTCCTCTTTGGCCTCACGCAGGAGCAGTTGGCGCGGACGTTGTTCCCGCTGGGCGAACTGACCAAAGTCGAAGTCCGCGCGATCGCCCGGCGAAAAAACCTCCCTGTCGCGGATAAGGCCGACAGCCAGGAAATCTGCTTCGTTCCGACGGGAAATTACCGCCGGTTTATCGCCGCCTATCTGAGCGAACAGGCCCAGGCAACCGCACCCTTTAGCGGCGAGATTGTTTCTAGCGATGGGCGCGTGCTTGCCCGGCACGGTGGCATTCACAACTACACGATTGGACAGCGCAAGGGATTGGGCTTCACGGGCGGCAAGCCTTACTATGTCACCAAGATTGATCCTGCCCATCAACATGTTATTGTGGGCACGGCATCCGAGCTGATGCATCGCCAGCTGATCGCTCGCGATGTGAACTGGATCGTGCCGGCGCGCGAAGGGGACCGTTTTGACGCAGATGTTAAGATCCGCCACCAGCATCTCCCTGCGCAGGCGCGGGTTGAAGCTCTTCGCCACTGCCAGGCCGCAGTCGAGTTCCTTGAGCCGCAGCGAGCTATTACGCCCGGCCAGGCAGCGGTTTTCTACCGCGGCGAGGAAGTTCTCGGCGGCGGCTGGATTGCCTCCGTTTCTGACTAGACGAACTTCGTCTGGCTCCGGCGCTAAACCACGCCCGGCAAAAGTTCCACAGCGAAGGAGCCAGACGCCGCAGTTGGGCGTGCTGACAAAGTAGCGCGCCAATCCGCGCGAAATCTCGCGGACGGTCAATATCCCCGCACGGCTCAAGCTTTGAACAGATAAGCCCTGCCGCCAACAATCGCCGCCGCGTGTCAGCGAAGGCAAACCGGCTTCCCCAGCGCACTCCCTTCAGCAAGCCTGGCGAAAAACGCCGCAGACCGATGAGGTAAAAACCTCCGTCCGGACACGGCCCTAGCACCGCATCGCTGGCCTTGAGCTCGTTCAGCGCCAGCCGCAATCGCGGACGGGAAAGTAGCGGAGAATCCGTGCCAACTACAACGGCGCCGGAGTGCTTTTCGAGCAACTCGAGGAAAGCGTTCTCAAGCCGTTCGCCGAGATTCCGCCCCCGCTGACGGCGCAATTCGAGCGTGGCAAAGATGACTTGCGGAGGAATCTTGCTCCCGGAGAGGTACAGGGTGCGGGAGGCCGGGAAATCCCGAATCTTGTGGAGTGCGTCCTCGAGAAGCGCCTCTTGCAGGCCGGCCGCTCCGCGCCTTCCCAACACCGGAATCAGCCGCGTCTTGGCGCGCCCTGGAACCGGCGCGCGCGCAAATACCACAATAGCGAATGGGCGTTCACGAGACACAAATGGGAATGGATTTATGAGAAACAGGCCCCCCCGATCCGCTCCTCCCCTGTCGCCAAGCCGCTCAAGGGGATATAACGCGGAAGTGGTTTGGCCTGGGTCAGGTCTATATAAACATCGGTTCGTCGGGCGCGGCCTCTCGAGATCGGGAAGCTGGGTGCCGCGAGAAAAGAAAACCGAGGCCGGAGCGAAACCCTTTCAGCAAAGCCGAAATTTCGGTTATGGGGCCAAGGATATTCTTTTGGATTACATCGGTCGTGTTTTCGACCTTTTCCAGGATATCGGTAAGCGCCCGGTCCACTCGGCCAATCTCCATTCGAGTCCTGTCCGCCAGTTCGCTCGCTAGCGTGTCCATGGCGGCGACGCGCTCCCGCAGGATCCGACTGACATCGGCTAAGTTGGTCGTCACCACCGCCAGCGGCTGGCGCGAATCGGCGATGATTTGTTCGAGCGATTGGGCCAATGGAGCGAATTGTTCCCGAACATCCTGTCGCGTGGCGCTGATTTCCATCCGTATCCGTTCGGCAATCCGGTACAGCCCTAGCAAAATGAAGCCTTGCACTACAATGGCGGCGGCAGCAACGATAACAAAACCACTGACCACAGCGTCGTGCCCCATGATAGTCCCTCCCGCCCGAAGTGCGATGCGTTGCCCGCCTCAGTGCGATTTGGCCTTTTCCTCTTGATAGGCCTGCTTGCCAGCTTCCAATGCCGCCGAGAGCTGCTCCTTTTGCTTTGCCGCCACGTCTTTGGCCTTCCCAAGGTATTCTTCAGCCTGACGGCGGTACTCACGCCCTTTGGAAGCGACCAGGTCACGCCCCTCCCCGGCTCGCTGCGTAAGGTAATCACGCGTTTCCTTGCCAGATTTTGGAGCAAAGAGCAGTGCCAGAATAGCGCCTATTCCCGCGCCCGCTAAAAAGAATGCCACTTTGGATCCGCCATTGTCTTCACTCATTTTCGTCCTCCACTATCGCCTTCGGATGCCTCGCCCCCCTCATCGCTTCCAATCCTAGCTTGGCGCTCGGTACACCTTCGCGACCCTTGCCCGCCCCAGACTCGGTTTCGGGCATCTAACGCCACCTGGTCATAGAACCCACTTAACATTTTACCAATCCCAAACAACTAACCACTCCTCAAGAACGCTCCACAACGGCTACGCTGGAATTAACTAAACCAGAATGGAGACTTGCTGTCAAGTCCTTATTTTTGTCAATATTATTAGTAAACCGTCCAACCCACCTATTTATCCTTCGGTCGCTGTGCCACGAAGTAAGACAAAATTCCGTCTGCCTGAGAATGGGTGACAACCTGGATCAGCTCTTCCCTGGACAGTTTCATAAGTCTTTGTACGCTGCCGAAGTGTTCCAAGAGTCGTTGGGCAGTTCGTTCTCCGATGCCAGGGATGTTGGTCAGATCAGTGGTTAAAGTTCGCCGTCTTCTTCTCGAGTGGTGGAAAGTGACGGCAAATCGGTGTGCCTCGTCGCGGATTTGCTGGACCAGATGGAGAGCGGGAGAATGTTGGTCCAGGGTCACGGGCGCATCTTCACGGCCCCACACGAAGAGCGTTTCCTCTCGCTTGGCAATGCTGGCGAGGGGTTGATTGATGATTTCAAGACGAGCCAGCGCGTCGGCGGCAGCATGAAGTTGCCCGATCCCGCCGTCAATGAGGATCAGATCGGGCATTTTCCCATTTTCCGCTAGACACCGGCGAAAGCGCCGCGTCACCACTTCCCGCATGCTGGCAAAATCGTCATTTTGGGGAACGGTTTTGATGATGAATCTGCGATAAGCGGATTTATCCATTCGCCCTTTATCCCACGCCACCATTGAGGCGACGATGTCGGTTCCTTGCAGGTGCGATACGTCAAACGCCTCGATGCGCCGCGGAGGGGTTGGCAGGTCAATCGCTTCGGCGAGCGCCTCTATCATTTCGCGGCCTTGAGGCTTGAGCACGCGGAAGCGCCGGTCGAAGGAATGACGTGCGTTGCGGGCGGCCAGCTCCATCAGCGCGCGATGTCGGCCTGATTCGGGCCCGTCAATGCGGACGGCTCGGCCTCGCCTCTCGCTAAGAATTTCCTCAAGAACCCGGCGATCCTCAAAATCCGTCGGCACGTCAATTTCCGACGGAAGATAGGGCTGGTCAAGATAAACTTGCCGCACCAGAGCTGAAAAGACGCTGGCAAGATCGGGCTCGTCTAAATCTTCCCAGAAGAATTCCCGGCGGTCCACAATGCGTCCGCCGCGCAGGTGAAAAAGGTTGACGGCCATTTGCGGGCCTTCGCGATGAAAGCCCATGATATCGAAATCATCGCCGGTCGCGGCGGCCATTTTCTGTCTTTCGCGAAGTTGGTCCAACGTGGAGAGTTGGTCGCGATAGCGGGCGGCTTGTTCGAATTGTTCCGCCTCAGCCGCCTTCAGCATCCGCTCGTGCAGTTCCCGCACCAGATCGCTCTCGCGTCCTTCGAGGAGCAAGCGCGCATCCCGAACGGCTTCTGCGTATCGCTCCGGCGTAGCTAACCCATTCACACAGGGGCCCAAGCACCGCTTGATATAGTACTGAAGGCAAGGCCGCGGATGCGATCGGGTTAAGTCCACGTTGCAGGATGGAATCAGAAAGCGCCGGTGGATGAAGTCCACAACGTGGTAGGCGAGCCGAGCGGGGAAATAGGGGCCATAATAGCGTGAGCCGTCTTTCCGGATGCGCCGCGTGACGTAAACGCGGGGATATCGCTCGCCGAGGGTCAGCTTGATGTACGGATACGTTTTGTCGTCTCGGAGCAGGACGTTGTAGCGCGGCTTGAATTGCTTGATGAGATTGTTTTCGAGCGCCAACGCTTCTTTCTCATTGTCCACCAGGATGATTTCCAGGTCTCGGGCCACGTCCAGCATTCGGTCGCGCTTCTCATCTGCGGGCTGCGCGGGTTGGAAATAAGAGCGAACACGATGCTTGAGGGATTTCGCCTTTCCGACATAGATCGGCAGTCCCGTTCCATCTTTGAAGAGGTACACGCCTGGGCGAGCCGGAAGTTGATCCGCCTTTTGGCAAAGAATCGGGTCCACCGCGAGTTGACCTCTTGGTCTTCCGCTCTATTATGACGCAAGAGCCACGGAGTGAGGCAGAGGGGCAGCATCCGGCCTTGGGCAAGGCAGCCGCGGGCTGCGTCGCCTCAGCGAGCCTGACCTGCGTCGGGGGAGTCGAAGTAATCGTGGAGGATATGGGTGGCGCGTTCGGCGTCGGATTCAGCCACCAGCAACGGGATCTGAAGGAATGGAAGCATCTCGACGGACGATTGGCCGGGAAGAATCACGGGGATGCCTTGCGCTTCGAGCAGGTTGCGTGCCAGCTCGGCATCGAGGACGGAGGTCGGACCGCTGAAGGTCCGGATACGCACCGTTTTGACGGAGGGTGCGTCATCGGCGCTGCCTGCGCCCACCAGCGACCGCAGCCAATTGGCGAGCAAACCCGGCTGGTGCTCGACGGGAATAGAGGACTCTGGCGGAGGTGAACCGGGGAGGAGCTTTCGGCCGCAGTCTT
This sequence comes from Acidobacteriota bacterium, assembly GCA_021786455.1. GTDB lineage: Bacteria > Acidobacteriota > Terriglobia > UBA7540 > UBA7540 > JAKCCV01. The sequence continues at coordinate 2,842 of JAJYNF010000090.1, read as the reverse complement.
CGCACTCCGTCGTCCCTTCAACGTACTCGGTGGAGCAGGTGGGACAGTAGGGCATCACGGGCCTCAGCCCATAGTATAACCCTGGCCAGCTTTCAAAGCTGCCACTAAGGGAGGGGCGTAAAAATCGCCGCTGCCCCGCCGCCGGAAGCCAGGCGCAACGGGAGTGTCGTGGCAGCCGTGACGACCTCCTTGCGGCGCGCGCCCAGGGGGTACGGCTGAGGAGTAGCCTTGATTTCGAAGGTGACGGTGACGTGGCCGTTGGGCGAGACCACCGCGCCGAATACCAGAGCAAACCCATACTGAGGCCACCAGCGCATTCGCACGATTCGCCTTCTGAGAAAAAGCATTCTGAGCCGGCTCCTCTCTCGGGACCGGCGCCTCGCATGCCGGGCGGCCACGTATTCCGCCGGTCTCAGGCGAAGGCATGCTTCAGCCGCGCTCGAGCCTTATGATAATGTGGGAATCTCTTTTCCACGGCGCGGAATTCAGATGAATGAATCACACGTCGGCAGCCTCGCCACTCCAAGGGGAAGCGGGCATGGAGCATTTCGTGAAATACGAGATACTCGACGACGTAGCGCGGCACCGAGGCGGCATCGAGCGACTTGCTGACAATGATGGCGCGGTGGGCGGGGTCATACCGTCCGAGGACGGTGCGCGATGCCCGCGGGGTCCATCCGAGGCGGCACGTCGGGAGGTCTCCGTTGAAGAAGCGGCGGTTGAGGCCGGAAAAAATTGCGTCCAGGTCGAAGTATTTTCCCTGGGGAGGCAACACCCGAGGGCGGCCACGGGCACGGCGAATCTCTTCGCTGCGCTCCCGCACCGCGGGGTTACAAACCCAGCTCAAATAGCAGCGGCGCGCCTCGGGGGATGGCGGGAGGCGATAGACCCGGGCGAGCAGGATTTCAGCCAGGGCTTCCACCACGATGGCTGGGGCTTCGCTGAACAGATCCGACAGGCGGACGCAAGCTCGCCCGTCGCGCAAGGTGATTTGGCTCCGCAAGCCGGCGAAGGGTCGAAACTCGATGTCAAACGCCGGGGCCTGCGGGACTGTCCGGAGGCGGCGAAAAACTCGCTCAAAGGCTTCTCGCGCTGCCTCACTCGTGCCGAGAGGGAGGGGCAACGCGCATTGACCCCCGGCGGATTGGCTGGCAAGCGGCACGGGCCTAATTCGCCTCTGCGGAGGGATTTTTTTTGCGCAGGCGCTTCAAAAGCTTCCTTTCCTTCTTTTCTTCCTTTTCGTCTTGCTTGCGGCGGGCTTTGATTTCGCGTGCTTCGAGCTTGCGTTCCTGCTTCCGTTTGCCAAACGTTTTCTCCTGGTCCTCCAGAGCTTTGACGCCGCCGTCCACGGCGTCCGTCATGTCCGCAATCGCGTCCCGCAGCGCGTGTCGCTCGGCGCGCGCGCTGGCCGGGGTCGCAGCTTCAAGCCGGCGCAATTGCTCAATTTGTTCCGGACCTTGCTCTACCAAATCCTTCAAACCTGCCCGCATGTCGCCGCGGCGGTCGTATTGGTATTGGATCCAGCGTTTCATTTCATCGGTGACGGAGATGTAATCGCTCAGAAGGCGCGCGGACGGCGGGCCGGCGCCAAGCTGCTTCGCGAGGTCGAGCTTTTGTTGGGCAAAATCGAGATACACTTTAATCCGTTTCGAAGGATCCTGGGCGTCGCGAAGCTGCTCGCGCTCAGCCGAAGTCAGGTGAGCGCGGTGCTGGGCTCTGACGAACGAAGCGGTAAACGCCAGGGCCATGCCGCCGCCTAGGAATACGGCGGCTTTGAAGAATCTCATTGCCCAACTCCCAGGCGATTTCCCGCGCTATGGGGAGAAGATGCGGCAGGGCGACCGCGGCTCCGCAAGTGCAATCCCGGAAAGATCGCATCAAGCACTTGGGCGTGAATGTTGCGGCTCCGCAGTTGGATTTTCTTAATGACCTTGCTTTGCGGATATGGAATTTGCCGCCGCAAGTCGCCCAACAAACGGTCATCGGCGGTGAAGTCCATGTCCAACTGCTTGAACCCTTCCGGCTGGCGCATGGCGTTTCGGCCGGAGCTTTTGAGAGTTTCCCAGGAGATTTTGGCTTCGCTCAAATAACGGTAAAGCAAATCTTGGCCTGCCTTGAAGTTGTTCTGATCGTAAGCTTGGGCCGCTTGCTGCAAAATGAGGTGAGCAAGCTGGATCTGAAGCTCGGCTTTCTTCACGGGATTTCTCTGCTTGCCAATTTTAGCCTTCAGTTCGGGGACTGTGGAAGGATGGTGGAACAAGCCCGCTGCGGCAGGGATGGCGCTCGACGTCACGCCGAGCGTGACAGCCGCAAGAAGCCTCCGCCCGCTGATCCGCATGAGCACAATTATAGCCGGTTTTCAACGTCGCTCCGAGATGCTTGCGGCGAGCACACGGCCTGGGGATGTCGCCGCAGGGTTTTGAGATTGGCCGAAAGCAATGCCGCCAAGAACTGGCCTGTAATGGAGCCGGGGCAACGCGCCAAATCCTCCGGACGGCCGGCGGCGGTCAAGTAGCCCCCGGCCTCGCCACCCTCGGGGCCAAGGTCAATGATCCAGTCCGCGGCTTTCAGCACATCGAGGTTGTGCTCAATGACCAGGACTGTGGCGCCCACGGAGATCAGCCGTCGGAACGCGCCCAGGAGCTTGTTGATATCGTCAAAATGAAGGCCAGTGGTTGGTTCGTCAAATATGAAGAGCGAGCCTTCGCTGGCGGGCTGGGTAAGGTGGGCTGCCAAGCGAACCCGTTGCGCTTCACCTCCCGACAAGGTGGTGGCTGATTGCCCCAGCCGCAAATACCCGAGCCCGACCTCATCTAAAACTCGGAGCTTCGAACAAATAGCC
>JAJYNF010000089.1 GCA_021786455.1 Acidobacteriota bacterium | reverse complement strand
CGGTTGACGAGCCGCGACGCCAATCGAGAGATCTTCAAAACCCGCCGTATGGGTGAGCAGGGCGGATAAGGTGACGGGCCGACGGTACTTTTCGGGTAACTGGAAACGCTTGAGGTAACGATTGACATCCGTGTGGAGGTCCAGCTTCCCCTGCTCGGCCAACTGCAATACGGCCACCGTGGTGAAAAGTTTCGTCACCGACGCAACGCGAAAGACCGTGCGCCGAGGATCCACTGGAGTTCGTTTTTGCAGATTTGCCCATCCATAACCTTGAGCAAAAAAAATCTTGCCATCTTTAACCAAGACAAATGCTGCCCCCGGAATTTGATACTTCTTCATGAGTTCCGTACAAAGAGGCGCAAGGAAGTTTTGGAGCCGGCGGCGCGTCAGCGGCTCTGAGATAGCAGGGATTGTCTTGGTAGATGATCTCTTGGCTGGCAAGAGACGAACACGGGCCGTTCGCCTGGCCGCAATCGCTGGATTATGGTGCATTGGGGCAACAATCCTTCCTTGCTGCCCAGCAAAAACGGGTAAGCATGCCACACCCAGCGCCACGGCAAAAACTTGCAAATTCCGCGGCCGCCTGACGCGGACCCCGTTGAATCCAATTTTCCCGTGCTCGCCCAATCCCCTATTCTTACGGTTCCAATCGCCAATTTCAATAACCGATCGGGCGAAGCGCGGCTCAAGAGGCTTGCTCGAGGTTAAGCCGCTGACGGAGAATATCGGGTTACCGGTAACAGATACGCGGCGCCGGGGGAGCAGCTTCCAACCCAGCCCGCTTGGGCCAGCGGCTGTTGCCTTTGGCGCGCCAGGGGTCCGAACAACGGCCGACGGAAGTTAGCAGGGTTTGACTCGGCCTGACGCGGGGGACGGTTAAGGTTGACCTAAACATCCCGCGGGATGAGAAACTCCAGCCCTGCTTCCGCCTGCTGGTCAGACTTCAGCTCCCCGGTCCATACGACTCGGCAACGGAGAACTTTCGCATCTTCGTCGGTCTTGAACTCCAAGATTTGCCCAGGGGTGAGGAGTGCCTGCGCCAGCCTAAGGCGAGCGCCGTGCTCCGAGATATCCACGGTTGTGGCTTTGGCGCTTTGGGTCTCGTCGTCCACCTCGAAAACCACTACCGCGGCCTTCGAGATGACGCGACGACCAGGACGCCGAGCCGGGAACTGGAGTGGCATTGACATTCCCTAACTTTTATCGGCAGGCGAGGAGAAAAATTGAGGCTCATTAAAATCTTACAGGCTTCCCGAGCTCAGACGTCTCGCCGGCAGAGAACTCAGTGTTTTCCGAAATAGGGGTCGGGTTGGGGGATTGCCTCGCCGTCTTTTCGCGGGTCCGAGGCACCGTAATTGACCCCCGTGGCCGAATCGTGCAGCACAGCCTGGCCGCCGCCCATCCACATGCAATAGTCGCCGCGAGTCTCAAGCTTCTGGCCACGCCGCTCGAGCTCCAGACGAATGGCGCGCGGCACTCGATCCTCAATCATCAACGAGCAACCTCCGTGGCTTAGGTTGGTGAACCGCGGCGCTTCGAGCGCCGACTGAATGTTCATACCGTCATCCACAATGTCGGAAACAAATTGCGCCTGTGCCTGCGGCTGGTTGAGGCCGCCCATGATGCCAAACCCAATATGAATGCTTCCCTTTTCCATAAAAGCGGGAATGATCGTATGGAAAGGCCGCTTGCGCGGGGCGAGAACATCCGGAGATCCAGAATCGAGGACAAAGCCGGCACCGCGGTTCTGCAACGGAAAACCAAAATGATCCACCACGATGCCCGACCCAAACGACGCTGAGAGGCTTTGAATGAAAGAGACAATGTTGCCGTGATGGTCCACGGCCGCCAGATAAACCGTCTCGCTGCCGAAGCGGCCCGGCTTACCCGGAGCCACCGGGCAGTGCGCATGACGGAGGTCAATGGTTGCCGCGCGTTGGCGAGCGTAAGCCTTGGAAATGATCCCCTGCACAGGAATCTTGGCAAATCGCGGGTCGCCGTTATAACGAAACAGGTCGGCGTAGGCAAGTTTCTGAGCTTCCATTTTGACCTGGAGGGCGTCAGCGCTGTCGAAACCCCATTGGGGCAAAGGAAATCTTTCAAAGATGTTCAGCATTTCTAGGGTGGCCATGCCTTGGCCGTTGGGGGGCAACTCGTAAACCTTCCAACCACGGTAAGTGGTCGAGATGGGCGTGACCCATTCTGAGGAAAAGTCCGCGAGGTCGCTCGCCGTCATGACACCCCCGAGATGGTCTGAGGTCTCGAGGATGGCGCGCGCGATGGCGCCACGATAGAATACCTTCGCACCCTGCGCGGCAATCAATTCGAGAGCTTTGGCGTAATCAGGGTTGCGAAAAATCTGGCCCACGGCCGGAGCGTGACCCTCTGGAAGGAAAACGCGGCGAGCGTTCGGATCTCGCGCCAGCTTCGACTCCTCGGCCTGCCAGTAAGCGTGAATCCATTCCGTAACCGGAAAGCCATGCCCGGCGTAATAGATCGCAGGCTGAAATAGCTCGCGCCAAGGAAGGCGGCCGAACCGCGCATGCAGTTTGGCCCAACCCTCCACGCAGCCTGGAACCGTGACGGAATAGATGCTGGTGGAAGGCATCTCGGTAAAACCTTTCTTGCGCAAGAACGCTGGTGTAAGCTTTTCTGGAGCCCACCCGCTGGCGTTAATCCCAGTTAATTTGCCGGTTTTCGAGTTCCAGTCCATGGCGAATATGTCCCCGCCGATGCCGCTATTCATCGGCTCGACGACCCCCAATACGGCGTCCGCAGCAATGGCTGCATCAACCGCAGAACCGCCTCGCGCCAGAATCTGCGCGCCAGCCTGGGAGGCAAGCGTTTGACTGGTCGCCACAATCCCCTGGGTCGTAATGACCATCGAGCGGGCTTGGGAACGGTCGAAAAGTCCCTGATTCGAGCGTGATTGAGCGCGACACTTCATGCCACATATGAATACTAACCTAAGAATAACCATGGAAAGGAGTAAACGCCGCATCGCGTGAGCAGTTTATGCGTCATGGGTAAGAATAACAAGCGGCGCAATCGGCTGACAGCTTAGCCCTAGGCGAAGGCAGGCTTGACTCAGAATTCGCCGACGTGTAGCGTAAATTCAGGCAGGGACTAGGGTCGAGAAGGGATAGCGAGCCGAAACGTCTCGCGGCGCGACGGATCTACGCGAGTTAATCGCCAAATGCAGGAGGCGTCCACTCATGGTCGGAATCGAAGAACTTGGAAGGACTTGCAAGCGGGCGGCTGCGCTCGCAGGGATGTTCCTTGTAACCCTGGGATTATCCCTTGCGGCCTCACAGGGCTCCAAATCGAAGCCTTCAAATTCCGGATGGACGGTCAACTTTACGGGCACGTCGCTCGACACGCATTTTTGGGTGGTCGCCAACGGGCGTGCTCCGGGTTATATCCCCTGCGATCATATCGGATACTTTGTTCCGAGCCATGTTTTGGTTGGTGGTGGATACCTGACGCTAGTTCTGACCCAAAGCGTCGGCACAGTGGACACGTGCACAGGCTTCATTTCCGACGGCGCGGAAATTTACACCCGGAAGACCTATGGCTATGGAACCTATCAATGGGTCATGCGCATGTCTTCGACTGCGACCTCGCCCACTGGCGACGGCACACCGGTTTCCGGCAGCGTTTCTGCCGGCTTCATCTACGTTAACAATTCGGAAACAGAGATTGACTTTGAATTTCCCGGCTACGAGGAGTACGTTCCAACCGGTGACGATCCATCCGACACTCTTTACATGGTCAACTGGCTGAACCCGAATCCTTCAACCGCTCCAACAAGCAACGAGGAAACTTACAGCGCGGTCAGCGGTCTGAACGTGGCGACAAAGTTCTATACTTATAAATTCATTTGGCAGCCAGGAAGCATCACCTATTACGTGGATGGCCAGCTCATGGCAACCCACACCACCAACGTGCCCAGCGCCCCCGCGCACTTCATGATCAATCACTGGGGCACCGATAACCCTAATTGGGGCGGCGTAGCGACCGCCAACGTGACTCGGTATTTCTATGTGCAATCGGTGAGCTATACCCCCTTGCCTTAGCCTGAGCCTTTTTCCCCTGCCCTTGGCGTAATTCCACCCTCAAGTCCAGGCCGCAGTTGCCGAATACATCATCATCGCTTTCCGCGCGACTGTGGAATGTCTGGCGCACGGGGCGTGGACCGGGTCTGAACGTCGAGTGAAGGGTCTGTAGGGCAGAAGCCAGCGGCAGGCTATCGGAGGCTCTGCCTTCCGGCGGGCTTCTCGACCTGGGATAAGAAAAATCATGGATGACGGAAAGCTATCGGTTCAGTTCGCGCATATGGGGGAGGCTGTGCCGCCCGCGCCAACGCGCCGGCGCAGCGACCGAATTTCACTGGTGCTGCCAATTGAAGTAGGAGGCTCGGACGCGCGCGGCGTGGATTTCTTTGAGCCAGGGCATACGGTTGTCGTCAGTCGGCACGGCGCCAAGATATTCTTCCACCGCGTCCTACCGCCGAACCAAGAGATTACCATCCTTTGCAAGACCACGGGCAAGGAAGCGCCGGCACGGGTAGTGGGTCAGGTGCAGCGATTGGAAAACGGTTATCATTACGGGATTGCCTTCCTCGACGATGCGGCGAACCCTTGGGGGATCGATTTTCCGGAACTAACCGAGGGCGAGCACGCCGCGGCACGCGTGCTGCTCGAATGCGCGGCTTGTCACAGCCGCAAAGTCGCCTATCTGGATGCCTCGGAAGCCGAAGTTTTTGAAGTCAATCGGAGGCTCTCCCTTCACTGCGCGCGTTGTGCTGACATGACCCTTTGGAGACCGGCGCTTTCGAGCGACCGAAACCCAGAAGAACCGCGAGCTCCCACCGTTGACACGGCGCCACCTCAGCCGCTGCGCACGCGCGACGAAAGGCAACAGCCACGCGTGCGTCTGCGCATGGCCGCCTGCCTGCGCCATCCCCAATTCGGCGAAGAAGTTGTGGAGACGACCGACATCTCTCGTGGGGGGGTTGGCTTCACGAGCCGAAAACATTATGACGTGGGAACCCTGATGGAAGCGGCCGTCCCGTACCTTCCCCACCAAGGCAGTATTTTCTGCGCCATTCGGGTGATCCATTGTGAAGAGACACCCCAAGGTCTGTTCGTCTGTGGGGCCGCATATATCCGGCCTTGACCGCCTCAGCCTATCACCACACAATAGAGTGGCTTAGTGTTGCCTCGGGGGAAAGCGGCATGTGGGCGGTTGGCCCGGAGCGATGGCGCAAGGCCCACCTCTGGACTGACCCAAGAATCGAGATTGCGTGGAGTGATGGCTTCTGTGGGGCGGTGAGAGGCTTGCTCACGCGGGGCTTGGGTCAGTGAGTTTTGGCACCGCTCTGCCCAACGCCGTTTTCCCGGGTACGTCCACACTTTTGGCGGGTCGGTTCGCGGCCCCGCCGACACTCCCGCCTTGTTCTTTCACCTTACGTTCTCCTTCCCTCGACCTCTCAGCGCGGCGCAAGCGAGCCGGGCCGACTCCTCCAACATCACCCGCCCGCCCAAACTCGTCAGCCGCTCCGAACTCTTTTCCAGCTTGATGGGCAGAATCCATGGCGGTAGGCTTTCGTTCATCGTTCACCCTCTGGGGGTGCGTCAAAGATTTCTCGCAAAATCTCTATACCCCACATCCCGCCAGGGTGAGCGACCTTTCCGACGCTCCCCACCCGCCAATCTCGATTTTTGGGTCCCAGTCTTCGCTTGACGGTGCGGCGCGGCTTCTCTAAGATGGCACCAAGGCTCGCTAGGTGGATGCGCATGCCGAAAAGCCGTGTGACCGAAAGAAATCGGAACCCAAGAGAGATGCCTTCAAGAGTGGAAATACCGGACAAACGCTATTTCCGCATCGGGGAGGTGAGCGCGCTTGTTGAAACGAAGCCGTATGTTCTCCGTTACTGGGAAACCGAGTTTCCCATGCTCAAGCCAGGCAAGAGTCCGACTGGCCATCGCCTCTATCGCCGGGAAGATGTAGAGATCGTGCTGGATATTAAAAGCCTGCTCTACGAGCAGGGCTTTACGATTGAGGGCGCTCGCAAGCACTTGGCCGAAAGACCCAATGGCGGCGGCGCTAAACTTGCCTCGGCGCCGGCAATGCTGGACGGAGCTCCCTTGAGAGCGATCCAGAGGGAAATCGAAGCAATCTTGACAATGCTTTCGCGCCAGTGCTAGCGTGAGGATAGCCGTTTGCGGTACGCCCCTGCGCCCATCACGCGGCAAAAAAAGGGCAGGGAAGAGTTCTGCAGTGGCCGCCGTCGCCGAAGAAGCGACGGCCAATCCTGTCCACATGTGCCGGGACGTAGCGCAGCCTGGTAGCGCACTTGCTTGGGGTGCAAGTGGTCGCCGGTTCAAATCCGGCCGTCCCGACCAGTTCTTATCTTACATACGGTGCGGTCGTTTCGGCGCGAGGTCAAAACGACCTGCAGCGCGGCACCCTTTGACCCAGCCCCGGGCATTTTGGCGAGAAGATTCGGAGGATCTCGCGTGCTCGCCGACTCCGGCGAGCACGCCGTTTGTCGGCCGCCAAAGATAAGGGGTTCGTCCGAAAAGCTCGCTGCTATGGCGCCTTCTGGGGGGACATGACGTGAAGCACGGGGCGTCCTCCTACATTTTGCAATGGGAAATAGACGCGGTGTTGGGCGTCCACGGCCACCGAGTGAGCTTCGAAGGCGAGGTAGGCTTCTCCGAGCTTGACCGCCCCACGCCCCTTTTCGTCGAAGACCGTGACCACGCCGCTTTCACTCGCTACATAGAGGCGCCGGAGAGCCGGGTCAAATGCCAAAACATCCGGCGCCCTCCCAACCGAATGAATGCCCGTCACTCGCATCGTCTTCAGGTCGAACGTAAGGAGCTTGGCGTTGCCGTCGCAGGCGACGAAGGCTAACCGATGCGGGGCATCAATGTACAATCCATGATCGTGCTGGCAGCCGGGAAGCGCATAGCTAGCGGCGATCGCTCGGGCTTTGGGGTCAATGGCCATGAGACGGTTCAGCGTTTGCACGTCCACGTACATGCGTCCCGATGAAGGGTCGAATTGAGTGTTGCCGGCTTCGCCGCCGAGTTGAATCGTGGCGACGCGGCGCTCGGTATCCGCATCAATGACGGTGTCGGTGCGGCCGTGCTCGTCGGAGATGAACACCTCGCGCAAGGCGGGATCAAAAGCCAATCCATCCGGATAGTCTCCACCGGGAATACGGGCGACGATGCGAAAAGTCCGCTCATCAATGGCGAAGACTTCATCGAGGCCGGTGGCGGAAGCATAGACACGGCCCAAGGACGGAACTGCCAGCACGCCGTGAACCTCAGCGACGCCTGGAATCGTCGCAACGAGCTTCTGGCGACGCGTGTCGAATGCCAGCACCGCGCTATCCCCTAGGTGGGAGATGAAAAGCAAACCTGAATTTGGATCGTAGCTCTCATAGTCAAACCGTGTGGGCCGCCCCGGAAGAGGAACGTCCCGCAAAACCCCCAGCGGTAGCCCGCCGGGCCCCCCGGCACCGCACGCAAGCACAACCAATTCCAAGCAGGCAAGCACGACGAATGCGGCACGCCACCTCATGGCCTACCTCCTGAATCGGGACTCAAAATTCTAACCCCTTGGCCACCCACCGTGGCGTTATTCACCTTCATTAGTTCGTCGCGTAGCTCGGCGGTTCCAGGCGCGGTAAACCGGGATGCCGGAAAGGACGATGCCGAGGCCCGCGAGCGATTCGAGTGGCTTGGAGATGACGGTGTTGATGACAATCGCTGCGGCAATGACGATAAACGCCAGCGGAAGAAACGGATAAGCGGGCACGCGATAGGGGCGGGGCAAATCGGGGCGCTGGCGGCGAAGAACGATGACCGCCGCGATCGCCGCGCCCGAAAAGACCCACATCGTGAAAACGACGTAGGTGTAAAGCTGCTCAAAACTCCCGCTGAGAGCGAGGAGCGACGACCACACGCCCAGGGTCAGGAGGGCGCCGGTGGGCGTTTGGAATTTGGGATGAATGCGCGAAACCGATTCGAAGAAGACGCGGTCGCGCGCCATCGCGTAATAGACGCGCGAGGAGGTGAGCAGCGTTCCGTTGAGCGCGCCGAAAATGGAGCAGAGAATCAGCGCCGAGACGAAGACAGCGCCGCGCGGGCCGATCAGCAGATCCATCGTCGTAGCGGCAACGCGCTGGTGCTCGGCGAGCGCGCCGAGCGACATGACGCGAAGGTAGGCGGCGTTCGCGCCCAAATAAGCGCCGATGACGATCAGCGTTCCGAGAAGAAAACCGATGGGCAGCGTGCGGGAAGGATTCTTGATCTCACCGGCGTTGTAGGAAAGCTGGTGCCAGCCTTGATACGCCCACAGTACGCCTACGAGCGCGACGCCGAAGGAACTGACGCTCGTGTGAGGAGTCGGCAACGGATGTGTTCCGGCGAGCAGGGACGCCTTGCGAATGAAAATGGCGCAGCCGGCGATGATGACAATCCCGGCAAGCTTGGCGATGGTGAAGATGGCCTGAACCGCCGTCCCCTTTTTGACCCCCAGTATATTGATGAACGTGAGCACAGCGATGACGGCGACCGCGATCAGCTTTTGCGCGACAGCGGTGAGTGGCGCGAAGGCGCCGCTGTAAATGCCGAAGGCCACGGCGAGCGTCGCGGCCGAGCCGGCGTCAATCACCAAGAGCGAAGCCCAGCCGAAAAGAAACGCGGCGAGCTTGCCGTAAGCCTCACGGAGATACACATAAATCCCGCCGGCTTCCGGCAGAGCCGCCCCAAGCTCGGCCAGCGAAAGCGAGCCGGCCAGCGCCAGCATGCCGCCGACGATCCAGACCCAATAGAGGCTCTGAATGCTGCCCACCCGCAGCGCGACGTTGTGAGGGACAAGAAAAATTCCCGAGCCGATGATGGTTCCAATAACGATCGTCACCGAGCCGATCAGGCCGATTTCGCGTGGCAGGGAAGCGGGGCGCGCGGCGGGTTCGGAAGAAGGTGCGTTGGTTGCCATGCTTTAACGGCCCATATCGCTTGGCCCCGATGGCAAAGCTCTGGCGGATTGCTGTCGCTCCGTTTTGGGCTTCGGGGTTTACGGAGTCGCGGCGGGTCATTATACTGGACTCTGTCGAGCGGACTGACAAAAGTTTTCGGTTCACATTCGAGGCTATCTTTCAATGGCAACGGCGGAGAATTGGATTCCCAACAGGTTTCAAGGAAGCGTGGCGCTGGTGGTCGGCGGCGCGCAAGGGATTGGTCGGGCGATTGCCGCGCGGTTAGCTCGCGAGGCGGCTGATGTGGTCATTGCCGACGTTGACCGCGCCATGATGGCTCGCGCGGTTGAAGAGATCGGCAGCTCCGGCGGCAGCGCGCGCGGGATTTTCTGCAACGTGTTGCAGCCGCGATCGGTTCGGAAGATGGTGGACGAGGCGACGCGATGGAAAGGCCGGATTGACATCCTCATGTACGTGGCCGGCATCGGAAAGGCGATGCCCTATTTGAAAATGGACGAGAAGGACTGGGACGCGACCGTGGATACGAATCTTAAAGGAGCATTTCTGGTTTCCCGCGCCGTCGTGCCGCAAATGGTCGAGCGGCGACGCGGCAAGCTGGTGTTCATGGCCTCGACGAACAGTTGGGACGCCGAAGCGGAGCTCGCTCCGTACAATGCGTCGAAGGCAGGTCTCTTCCTCCTTGCCAAGACGCTGGCGCGCGAGCTTGGCCATTGCGGGATCAACTCGAACGCCGTCGGGCCGGGGCTGATTCGAACGCGTTTGACGGCTCCGCTTCTCAAGAGCAGGAAATTTATGAAGAAATATGAGAACCTGATTCCGCTCGGTCGGGTGGGCGAGCCGGAAGACATCGCCGGGCCGGCGACGTTTTTGGCCTCGCGCGATGCCGATTACGTGAACGGCGTCCTGCTTTTCGTTGACGGAGGACAGTTGGCATGATGAGGGCGGTAGGTTGTCCTCTGAGGTCGTCGCGCCGGCCGACGGAACCGTCGAAGCCGCAGAGATTGACGTTGAAACTACTTCTAAGGAGTTGAAATGCGACAAGTGGTGAAACCCGGAAACGCGCCGCGCCCACGCGGGCCGTACTCTCCGGCCATCGTAGCCGATGGCTTCGTCTTTGTGGCGGGGCAGGGAGCGATCAATCCCGCGACGGATCAACTTGAATCCGGCGACATCAAGTCGGAAACGCGGTGGGCTCTTGAAAACATCAAGGCCATTTTGGAAGCCAGCGGAAGCTCGTTGAAAGAAGTCGTGCGCGTGGGCGTGTTTCTTGCCGACATGGGCGATTTCCAGGCGATGAACGAAGTTTACCGAGAGTTTTTCCCAGTGGATCCTCCGGCTCGGACCACGGTTGGTGCGAGTCTCCCGGGCATCAAAGTCGAAATAGATTGCATTGCGCGGGTCACGCGAGCGACAAAGCGGGCGCCCGCATCGGGGCGATCCGCTCGCTTTCGGAAGCGGCCGAAAGCGCAGGGAAGATGACGTTGGCTCCTCAGCCCGTCGCGGGTGAAGGAGATTCGGTTCTCCGTCGCGCCGCGAGCGACCGGACACCGAGCCAACAACAAAGGGACCATGCGCTGGAATGAACTTTCAACGCCGGCCTTGACGGTTGACGCGGACGTCCTGGAGCGGAACCTTGCGCGCATGGCGGATTACTGCCGCTCGCGCGGCTTGGGACTGCGTCCGCACACCAAGACGCACAAGATTCCGGAAGTGGCGCGCATGCAGATACGTCATGGGGCGATCGGACTGACGGTGGCGAAAGTGGGCGAGGCGGAAGTGATGTGCGGCGCCGGGCTGGACAACATTCTGGTGGCTTATCCGGTCATGGGACGCGAAAAGCTGGAGCGGCTGGCGGCTCTGGCGCTGGATCATTCGATGCTGGTTTCGCTCGATGGCGAAACCGTGGCGGAGGCGCTGGCTGGCGCGGCGCGGCAGCATGGCGCCACCATCGGCGTGCTGGTGGAATTCGATGCCGGTCTGGGACGCTGCGGCTTAGAGCCTGGGCCAGCGCTGGTCGCGCTGGCTCGAAAGATCATGCAGCTTCCGGCCTTAAAATTCCGAGGTTTGATGTGCTATCCGGGGCAGATTGGTGGCGATGGCGAGGCTCGCAAGCGCGATATCGTTCGCGTGGCGGAGAAGGTGGAACTCGCGCTTGAGGCGTTTCGCCAGGAGCAGATTCCGGTGGAGATTGTCTCTGCCGGGTCAACTCCCTCGGCGTTTCAGTCGCACCAGATTCCGGGCCTCACCGAAATCCGGCCGGGCACTTACGTTTATAACGACATAAACACGTTCTATCAGGGTGCGTGCTCGATTGAAGACTGCGCGACGCGGGTGGTGGCGACAGTAGTTTCAACCGCGGTTGCCGGAGGCGCCATCGTGGACGCGGGGTCGAAGACCCTTTCGTCAGACCCGCTTCGCTTTGGGCCGGCTTCGGGGTATGGTTATATCGTGGAAGCTCCCGACGCGCCCATCGTCAAGCTGAATGAGGAACACGGCTACGTGGACGTGCGGCGAGCCTCGCGGGCGCTGAAAGTTGGGGACGTGGTGACGATCATCCCTAACCACGTTTGCACCTGCGTCAACATGCACGACGAGGTGTTTGTCCTCCGCAATGGCGAGGTGGAAGGCTCCTGGCGCGTGGCAGCTCGGGGAAAAATACGCTGAAGGGAACGAGGATGCGCGCCGATTGCTTCCGCGCATTCAAGATCAGAAACAGGAAATTCATCGTCATTAGGCGGCCTGGAAGGAAGTCCCATGGCCAACGATGAGAAGCTCTCCGTTACTCGGCTGATTGCGGTTCCGGCGGTCATTACGCTGGTCGTAACGCTGGTCCGCCTGACAGGGGAACTCGAACACTGGGGAATGCCGTGGTTTGGCAACAAGGCGGGCGGCGAAGGGGCTATCGTGGGCATCAGTTGGCTGCCGCTGATCTTTGGGCCGTATTTTGCCATCAAGCTGGCCAAATCGGGCCATGGATGGCAGAGCGGGGCCGGAGCGTGGGGATTCCTGGGGTTGGGAGTGGTCATCGTAATAGCTGGGGCTGCTCTCGGCCTTACCTTTCTTCATGGGAACCTGGCGGCGCTCGGGATTGTGGGTTTTGCGGTCATGCTGGTGGCGGCGTTGGTCGTTGGAGTCGGCTGGCGCGAATTGGGCCGGACGCTCGTCGCTTACGCCTTTGCCGCGCGAGTGCCGATCCTCGTCGTCATGTTCCTCGCCATGCGGGGAAACGGCGGGGCGGGCTGGGGAACGCACTACGACGCCGTGGATCCCGATATCGCTCGGCTGCCCTTTGCCGAGAAGTATTTCTACACCGCTTTCCTCCCGCAAATG
>JAJYNF010000288.1 GCA_021786455.1 Acidobacteriota bacterium | reverse complement strand
TCGGCAAAGTGAAAACGCAGAGCCGTGCCGGGATCGAAAAGCGACGGATCGGTCAACGTGTACTGTAAAGCTTCATGAACCGGAGTGAAAAAAGCGTCGGTTCCAATTAACCAATCTTGAGGGCCGCGAGCGCCGGCCAAGGTGAGCCGAGCGTACCCTTGGCGGAAACCTCGCTGCTGGCTCACAATAACTGGCGTCGCCAGATCATTCGACCAAAACTGGAAAGCTTCCTCTCTCCAGCTACCTTCAACCGTCCCCAGAAGCTGGGGAGAAAAGACTTGTTCGTAAAGCACCGCGCCGCTCGTCTCCGCGTCCGCAGCGTTTTGGAGCTGGCCCGCCTGCTGCTGAACCCGTTCGTTCGGAACCTCATAGCGAACCTCGGCGTGGTGAAATGACCATCGCAGTCGGGCACGGTCACTGAAGTCGTGCGCGTAAGTTGCGGTTACGCCCGCGGTGGACCCGCGGTTGGTGTAGTTGGCTGTCACAGGCGGGTCCAGGTAGCGGTTCGTCATGCCTCCGTGGGCACTGACCGTAAATTGGTCATGGTGACGCGCGTACCCCAGGGTCAGGTCGCCAGTCGAGCTGTCAAAACTGCCTGCCCCTGCGGAAGCCTCCGCATGGAAGCCCGGAGAAAAGTTTCTCGCGGTCGTAATTTCAACCACACCGCCCAGCTTACGACCGTACTCGGCCGGAAATCCTGCGGTGACCACCCGGACGGATTCGACGTCGCCCGACGCGAACGGTGGCGCAAATGCCGGCGAGCGGTTTTCGGTGAGCGGTATCCCGTTCACTACAAACTGCA
Source organism: Acidobacteriota bacterium (assembly GCA_021786455.1). Classification (GTDB taxonomy): domain Bacteria; phylum Acidobacteriota; class Terriglobia; order UBA7540; family UBA7540; genus JAKCCV01. Next base: position 11,627 of record JAJYNF010000288.1, on the reverse strand, counting down.
CGTCGTACTCGGATTCCCTGGGGTGCAGCACGCCATTCGCCTCAAACAACCAGCCCGGCTCCGCGTCCACGGCATCCAAGACGCCTCGGCCCAACTGCGCCGGAATTTGGCTATGAAGCGCCTTAGAACCGATGGTGTAAACGGTTCCAGCACGCTCCGGGTCAACCAGAGTGGCCGAGTCCTTGACCTCTACGTGGCTCCTAAGCGGCGCTAGGCTCAACACGATGGGAACAAATACGGGCATTGCTGAACGGACTTCAACAAGCCTTGAGACCGGAACAAATCCATCGCGACTTACGGTGAGCCGGTATAGCCCGAATGGCAGGCCGCGGGCCACCGAATTGCCATTTCGGCGCGTTAAGAACCGCTGATGGATTTCATTAGCCTCGCACACCAATTCTACAGTTGCTCGAGCTCCTCCACCCTGGGGATCGCGAACGTGAAGTCGAATCGTGCCTCCTTCGCGCTGGGCCAGCGCGCGGGCCGATGCTGTGAGGATGATTGCGAGGAACAAACAAGCTGTCGGGAACGGGCGGCGTCGCGCGCGATGCTTCATCATCCGGACTTTCCGGAACACGGTGCTCATTTGTGCCGTGCTGCCATCATTCAGCGTCCACGACAAGATCGGGGAGCCGTCGCCCTCAAAAAAACTCCCGCCGTTCTAGTGGAGAAACTTGTGGAGATAGGGATCACGGGTTTGCGCCAGTTCCTTCGCCGATCCAAAGAAATGGACGCTGCCCTCGCGCAGCACCAAAAAGCGAGCCAAGGAGGCACCGCCAGCCTTCCCGCCACCATTCGGAGGAACCAACGATTGGGTTTGAGCTGAAAAACGGAAGTTGGCGAGGAAGAAAGCGTCTTGCAGCCGATGGGTCACGACCACCGAACTGACCTGCTCGGTATCCCGCAACTTCATGATTAAAAGATTGATGGTGTGCGCGGTCACCGGATCGAGACCGCCGGTGGGGGAATCGTACAACATGATGGACGGCTGGCTGATGATCGCTCGGGCGATGGAAACCCGCCGCCGCATTCCTCCCGAGAGTTCGGCGGGCATCTTGTCAATGGCGGCATCCATTTCCACGAAGCTCAAGACCTCGCGCACGCGATGCTCGATTTCTTGTTCGTCGCGGATGCCTTCTTCCCGCAAACGGTACGCCACGTTTTCGTAAACGGAGAGGGAATCAAACAGCGCGCCTTCCTGAAAGACAATCCCCATGCGCCGCCGTACCGGATGAAGCTGATCCTCGCTCAGCGGCACGATATCTTGCCCGTCAATGAGGATGCATCCTTCATCCGGCTTGAGCAAACCCAACACGGATTTGAGCAGGACGGATTTGCCGGAGCCAGTCGCCCCCAGCAAAACCAGAGTCTCGCCGCGCCGCACCTCGCAGGAAACATCCGCCAAGGCAGGCTTGCCCTCAAAGGAGAGCCAAACGTGCTCCATTTCAATCGCCGTCGTGGCCGCCATCGCACAACCCAGAGTTCGCTCGGGCGCGGGGAGAAAACTAAAGGCAGGCTCGTCGCGCTGCCTTCCGGACGGTCCCCCAGGCCCTCTATGAGAAGTGAATGCCCACCAGCAGTTTGGTGATAAAGAAATCCACCACCAGGATGAGCACCGAAGCGACCACGACGGCCTGCGTGGTGGAGCGGCCCACGCCTTCGGTTCCGCCTCGGGTTTTTAGCCCGAAATAGCACCCTACCAAAGCCACGATGGCCGCGAAAAAGAAAGGCTTCAACAGCCCTTGCATGACATCACGAAAATCCAAGGCCTCGTAAGCGTTGGTCCAATACTCGGTGGAGGTGAGATGGGCGGTCGAGACGCTGACGAAAAACCCGCCCAGCATGCCGCAGAAATCCGCCAAAACCGTGAGAACCGGTAGGGTGGTCAGGGCGGCGTAAAGGCGCGGAGCCACCAGCTTGCGCAGCGGGTCGGTTCCCAACGCGCGCATGGCGTCAATCTGCTCGCTCACGAGCATCGAGCCGATTTCGGAGGCAATGCCCGAACTGTTGCGCCCGGCCACCATCAAGGCCGTCAGGACCGGGCCCAGCTCCCGCACGACGGAAATCGAAACTACTTCGCCCAGAAACTCTACCGAGCCAAACGCGCTCAACGTCCGGTAGCTTTGCAGCGCCAGAACGCCTCCGGTAAAGAATCCCGTAAGCAAAACGATCGGTAACGACCCAACCCCGATCACGTCCATTTGGAGGAGGGTGTCGGTGAGGTAGCGCGGCGGCCGAACGATGCTCCCAATCGAGTTGAGGAAGAGATAGGTGAAGTCCTGAACTGCCAGGACCTTGCGCTTGAGGTAACCATCAATCGAAAGTTCAGCCATCCGCCTAGAAGCTTTCGGTGCCGAAAAGGTCTCTCTCTGGCAATGTACCGGCCCGGACGAACCAAGTCAAGCGACTCCGAGCCCTGAGCCGAAGCCGTGGGCCGGCCCCCCCCACTGCGCTTCGATAAACTCTTCGAGCCCTTGACCGCCGCCTCATCGCAGCAGACCCTGCAGCCGCAACCAATTGGCCAGCAGCGTAGGCCCGATGGAAAGGTTAGCTTGCATGGATCCCAGCCGCTCGAAGCCGTTCGGCGGCGAAGGCGCCTGCTTTGTAACCTCACATGACACGCAGAAAATTCAGCGCGGATTCGGCGGCGAGCATGGGGCTGTTAGTGAAGGCGCTGACCTCGTAGGGGCAGCCGATCTTGCAGCCTTTGCAGAAATCCCACAACGTCGCCTCCTGCGCGATGATTTGCCGGACGCGCGGGTCGGCGAAAATTTCCGCGAGCGGCGCCTGCGACTGGAAAAGCGTCATGAAGGCGCAGGGCAAGTGAATGGAGCCGTCGGGCTTCATGGAGATGAGCTTGGAAGGGTGACGGCAGGGAAAAGCGGCGCTGAAGCCGCCGCGGCGATAGAAATCGTAATAGTGGGTGTAGAAGCGAACGTTTTTGGGATAAGCGGCGCGGAGTTCGCGCAAGGCCAGCTCGACGCGGTCGAGATCGGCGCCGTGCAGCTCGAAGTCGGGCAGCAACTCGCCGGCGCGCATCACGTTGTGGACGGCTTCGGGATGCAGAACTAGGTGGCGCGCCTTTGCGAACTCGGCCAGCTCGGGCAGATCGGCAAGATTTTCCAGATTGACGGCGGCGTTGATTTGCGTGGTGAAGGGCTTGCGCTTGGTCAGGACGTCGTCGAGGTTTTGGAGAATGCGCGCGAGGCCGTCAATGCCGCGGCGCTTGGCGAAACGCTCGGCGTTGAGCGAGTCAATCGAAACCTCGAGCATGTCGAGGCGCGCGAGACCGTCGGCGTATTTTTTGATCAGCAGGCCGTTGGTGGGCATCGAGGTCCACATGCCCTTGTCGGCAGCGTAGGCGATGTAATCACACGTGTTGGGATTGAGCAGCGGCTCGCCGCCGGAAAAGCTGAGGGCGAAAACCCCCAGCTCCGCCATCTCATCAATGCGCTGGAAAATGCGGTCGCGCACGGCCCGCGACTTGAGATCGTTGAATTTGCCTTCCTCGCCGAAAATGCAGTACTCGCAGAACATGTTGCACATCAGCGTGGTCTCAAACATGGTCATGTACGGCAGCTTGAAACCGCTTCGCAGGTGTTTTAAGGCACATTGAGCGATATAGGAGTATTTCATCGAAGGCCCGGTTTTTGTCCTCGCTCGGCGGATCTCAACCCTGAGATCATCTCCCTGCTTCTTTTCCTAGCATACCCTGAAAATCGCGCTTTGCGCGATTTATGTGTGGAGGTAATCTTTCCGCGCCGAACCCGTCTATGATTCCGAGAGCGCCGAACGGCCTGAAGCCGTCATCAAGGTCTTTCATCTCTTCACTCGGCGGGACGGTTCGGATCGAGCGAAGGCAAGGGACCTTCGCGGTTCGGTGGGACTTCGGGTGAGGGTGGTTCGCCCTCGCGTGGGACCCGAGGCAAAGGCCAACGTCCGAGCATCCGGTAAATGGTTTTCCGAGTTACTCCCAGAATCGCGGCCGCATCCGTCTTGTTGCCGCGCGTCACTTTCAGCACGTGATGGACATACCGCTTACAAATCTCGTCGAGCGTCGGCAAGCCCCCAAACATCTCGTCCAGCATCGTCTCTTCGGCTTTTGGCCGGGGCGCTCGCATTTTTGCCGGCAGATCTTCGAGCGAAATCACGCCGGATCGGCTCAGCGCGACGATGGACTCCAGGGTATTTTCGAGCTCTCGGACGTTACCCGGCCACTCATAAGTCATCAGAGCCTCATGGGCTTCTTCGGTCAGCGTGAACTGACGTCCCATTTCCGCGCTCAGCCGGGCCAAAAAATGATTGGCGAGGAGTGGAATGTCCTCCACGCGCTCGCCGAGCGGCGGCAGATTGATCTCGATGACACGCAGGCGGTAAAACAGGTCTTCCCGAAAGCGGTTCTGCTCGACCAATTCTCCCAGCCGGCGATTGGATGCCGCGATCACTCGCACGTCCACCTTGATGGAATCGTTGCTGCCCACGGGACGAACTTCATGATCCTCCAGCGTCCGTAACAGTTTGACTTGGAGCGCCGGGCTCATTTCCGAGACCTCATCCAGAAACACCGTGCCGCCGTGCGCATCCTCAAAAATCCCCGCCTTGTCGGAGGTGGCGCCCGTAAACGCCCCGCGCACATGGCCAAACAACTCGGATTCAAGCAGGGACTCCGTGAACGCCCCACAGTTGACGGCCAGAAAACGCTCGCGGGCGCGCGGGCCATTGGAGTGAATGGCCCTCGCCACCAATTCCTTGCCCGTGCCACTGGCCCCGTAGATCAACACCGTCGAGCGCCCATTGGCCACCAAGCCGATCTTCTTGTACACCTCCAGCATGGCCGGGCTCCGCCCCACCAGCCCGGAAACCCTTGGCACCCCCGACGCTTTGGCCTTCAAGGCTTCATTTTCCGCCGTCAGTCGGCGGTTCTGCATGGCCCGCTTCACCCGCAACAGAACTTCTTCTATCTTGAAAGGCTTCGAGAGATAATCAAACGCACCTGCCTTGACCGCCTCGATGGCTGTGTCCATGGACCCGAACGCTGTAATCAGGATGACCTCGGAGCGCGGCTGAACGGCCTTGTAAGCGCGCAACACATCCAACCCGTTCATCTCCGGTCCCAGCCGAATGTCGCTGATGATGACCTCGAAGTCCAATCGCTGAGCTAGAGCAATAGCTTCCTCTGCCGTGCTGCAACAGTACACCGCGTACCCCGCGTCGCTCAGCACCTCCTCCAAAAGGTCACGCGTGTCGCGGTCGTCGTCCACCACCAGAATGAACGGACCCCGGCGTTCCGCCATCTCATTCATCGCGGAGCGGGTCATGCGGAAGCCTTCACCATGGTCTGTTGGGGCTGCGCCCGAGGCTGTTCCCTCTTCTCGCCGGCGTCCATCGGCAACCTGATGGTGAACCGCGTCCCCCGCCCCACCTCGCTTTCGGCCTCGATCGTGCCTCCGTGTTGGCGCACGATCTGCTCGCAAATAGCTAATCCCAGCCCCGCCCCGGTTCCTAGCCGCTTGGTCGTGAACATAGGCTCAAAGATGTGCCGCAAATTTTCCGCTGCGATGCCCGAACCGGAATCGGCGAACTCCAGTGTCACCTCACGCCCGCTTTCCGCCTCGGGACCCTGCAGCCGGACGCTGAGTTCGCCGCCCTGCGGCATGGCATCCAAGCTGTTGTTGATGAGGTTCAGAAAAACCTGCTGGAGATAGCCCGCATCGGCGTAAATCGGCGGACAAGCCGGGTCGTAGTCGGCGGCTACCTCGATATGGCGGTGCTGCAAAGCCGGAGAGGACAGCAACAGGGATTCCTCCACCAAATGCTGCAAAGACACCGGCTCCAGCTTCAGGTCAAACTTCCGTGTCCAAGCAAGAAGCTGTTTTACCGTCCGCACAATGCTGTCAATCTGGCGCTCGATTACCTGCAAACGGCGGGCGCTCGAAGCTCCGCCGACACCATGCCGAGCCAAAAGTTGCACATGCCCGGAAATCGAGTTGAGGGGCGTGCCAATCTCGTGGGCCAGCCCGGCCGCGAGTTGCCCGGCCACGGCCAGCCGCTCGGAGCGCGCCAGCGTCTTTTGCGTCTCAAACAATTCCTCATTGATGCGCTTCAACTGCTCGTTGCGGCGAGCCAGCTCGCTGGTCGCGCTCTCCACCTTTCGCCCCAGTTCGGCGTTGAAATTGGCAATTCGCTCGAGCATGCGGTTCAGATGGCCCGCCAGTTCGCCGATTTCGTCGTGGCTTTCCGCGCGGGCGCGCACCGTGAGTTGCCCGGCCTCCGCGCCTTCCATCACTCGGATCATTTCCCGCACCGGCGCGCGCACCCGCTTGAAGAAAAACAGATGGATGATCAGGGCCAAAGCTCCCAAGCTGGCCAGCATGAGCAGCAAGTTCTCGAGCGCCAGCCGCCGCGTGATGGCGTTCAACTGGGACTTTGAAACCTTCAGAACCAGGCAACCCACCTCCCGGCCGTGCTCCCGGATGGGCGTGCTCATAATCCAAAATCTTCCGTTTGGGGTTTCGATGGTAATCTGGTCAGGACGAACCAACTCGTACTCGTTGTAATGCTGGATGCCCGGCAAGTTGTCGAGCTCGAGGTGCTGGCCTGTCGGGTCCGTCGTGGCCACCAGATGATGAACTGGGTTGTAAAGAAAAACATCCGCCTGCTTGACGCTGCGAAAATCGCGCATCATCTGGTTCATTGCCTGCAAAAGCAGGGGTGGATTGTTGAGCGCGTTCTCAGTGACGAACTGGTTCGCCATGAGTTTTGCTTTGGCCAACGCTTGGCGATAGTTTTGCTCCGCTACCGGACGGCGAGTCAGCACCATGGCGATGACTGTGGACACGGCTACGACCGTGATGACCGCCGCCGACATGATCAGAAGGATCTTGCCTTGAAGGCCAAAACGATTCCGGCGCATGGGACAACCCATCCACGATATTACCACTCAGCCGATGAAACGGAAATCGTTTGCCGCCGCGGCCTCGAATCCCGCGCCGAGTTGCCGCCCCGGAGCGCCTGAAGAGGGATCGGAGAACCCGTGGAAAACCGAGAGATCGCCGCTGTCTTCCAGGAAATCGCCGACTTGATGCGCATCCTGCAGGACGATCCGAAGTGGACGTTCAAGGCCGCCGCTTACGAGCGCGCGCGACGCTCGATTGAGAGTTATCCGGAGCGGCTGGAGGCTGTCGCTCGCGATCCCAACCGCAAGCTGACCGACATTCCGGGCGTCGGCGCGGACCTGGCCGCCAAGATCAAAGAGATGGTCGAGACCAACGAGTGCCAGTATCACCAGGAGCAGTTGAAAAAAGTTCCGCACGGGCTGCTGGAAATGCTCGAACTCGCAAGCGTGGGGCCGCAGAAAGTTCGGCTATTCATCAAGGAGCTGGGCATCAAGAACGTGGACGAGCTCGAAGCGGCCGCCAAGGCCGGCAAGCTGCGCGAGTTGCCCAAAATGGATGAAAAGTCCGAGCAGAACATTCTGAAGGCCATCGAACTCTACCGGCGCGCGGCGGGACGCTTTCGGCTGGATACGGCGATGGAAACGGCGGAGGAGTTGGCAGCTTACTTGAAAGAGTCGCGTGGAGTCGAAGAGGTAACGCCGGCCGGCAGCCTGCGGCGCGGGCGCGAGACCGTGGGCGATCTCGATCTATTGGTCACCGGGCGCGACCACTCCAAGACCGCCGAGCATTTTTTGAAACATCCCTCCATCGCCGAAGTCCTGGCGCGAGGCGAGGACAAGGTGAGCGTCCGATTGAAAAGCACGATGCAGGTGGACGTGCGCCTGCTCGCGAGCGAGCAGTACGGTGCGGCGCTGATGTATTTTACCGGCTCGAAAGAACACAATATCGCATTGCGCGACCGCGCCAAAAAACGCGGATGGAAACTTTCCGAGTACGGATTGTTCGAAGGCGAAAAAGTCCTGGCCAGCAAGACGGAAGAAGAAGTTTACGAGCAATGCGGCCTCGCCTGGATTCCGCCCGAGCTGCGGGAAAATCAGGGCGAAATCGAACTTGCGGAAAAGAACCAATTACCGAAGCTGATCGAGCTTGAGGACATCCGGGGCGACCTGCAAATGCACACGACGGCCTCGGACGGCAAATCGAGCGTCGAGGAAATGGCCGAGGCGGCGAAGGAGCTAGGCTATCAATACATTTTGATCACCGACCACTCGAAGGCCGTCACCATAGCGAACGGCCTGGATGAGAAACGCGCCGCCGAAAACATCCGGCGCATTCACGCGGCGCGGAAGAAAGTGAAAGGCATCGAAATCTGGGCGGGCGCGGAAGTGGACATCCTGGGCGACGGGCGACTCGATTACCCGGATTCGATGCTCCAACAATTCGACATTGTGCTGGCGAGCGTCCACTCGCGCATGACCATGCCCGGAGAGGAAATGACGGAACGGCTGCTCAAGGCGCTGGCCAATCCTTACGTCCGGATCCTCGGCCATCCGACCGGACGGCACATCCTCAAGCGCGATCCGTTCAATTTCGATATCGAAAAGGTTTTTGCCGCGACGAAAAAATTCGGCGTCGTTATGGAACTCAACGGCAATCCCGAACGCCTGGACCTTTCCGACCGGCTGGCGCGACTCGCCAAAGAGCGTGGCCTCAAAATCATCATCTCTACCGACGCTCACGCGCCGGAACACTTGAAGCTCATGCGCTACGGCGTTCTGACCGCGCGCCGCGCCTGGCTCACCAAAAAAGACGTGCTGAATACCCTGCCGCCGGAAAAACTGCTCGCGTCGCTGCGGCCGCTGCCGAGGTAGCCGTTAGCTTTCGGTTCTCAGTCGTCGCTAACCAGATGTAGCTCATCAGTTCCCGCCCGCGGCCGATAAGTAAGTTGTAGAATCGTCCTTGTAAAGGCGGCAGCGTAACCTGCTCGGGAGGGGTCTTGGCATGGTTAGGTTTCTCGTTCAAGGATCTGCCCCGGCGCCTTACGAGGTCGTCGTCGAGAGAAATGGCGAGTGCGTAACAGCGACGTGCACATGTCCCGCGGGCATTGAGGGTCCGGCCGGGCAATGCTGCAAGCATCGGCTCGCAATATTGCGGGGCGACACTGGAGGGGTCGTCAGCGGAAATGCCGGAGATGTCCGGATTGTGCAGGGCTGGATAGCGGGTACTGACATCGAGGCGGCGCTCGCCAGGCTCGCTGAAGGCGAAGCCGAGATTGATCAGGCGAGAAGAAAAGTCGCCGCCGCAAAGAGAGCCTTGGGAAGGGTAATGTCGAGGTAGCGCAAGAGGAGGGGGCGTATGATGCGACGCGAAGCACTGGTGCTGTTTTGGATAGGTGTAATCGTAGCTGCCTGTTTCGGGCCCGACCTTCTGGGGCAGGCGCAGACGCGACTGTCCGCGCCCCTTCGTGCGGGCGCGTCCGCTTCAGGCGGCGAGCGGCTCCTACCCTTCGTTGCGGGGGCAAAGTCTTGCGCGGACCCGGTCTTTGTTGACACCGGCGCCTTCGCCGCGGCCGAAGAGGGGGCCTACTGGACCCCATCCGGGCCTCAGTTTGTCGCGGTCATAAATAACTATCGCAAGCTTGCGGGGTCCCTCAGCCCATGCACGGACTCGAGTGTGCGGCTGATCGTGAACGATGGGGCCGTGTACCCTTTGGAGCATCCAAGCCCGCCCGGAACTTACAACACATGGCCTGAAGAAGCCATGGGAGGCAAATGGGTGTTTGCCGTCAAGCCCGGTGAGAACCCCTCGGCAATTGAGGTAGTTCGGCCCGCGGGCTACACCGAGCCGAAGCTGCCGGACTACTATGCTCCTCCGCTTTGGCCAAGGCCGGGCATGGGCGTGCGGATTTCACTGGGAGGTCTGCCATCGTTGAATGACCTGGGCAACTTCCCTGAAAACTCGCAATCCGTGCGGCTGGGGCAGTTGGAGATTCGAGTAACCGCTGTCGGGCTAGCTCACGGGGATTGGGATGGCAGCCGGTTTCTCTCGGCGGGGCACGGACATTACGCTGTTGATATCAGTATGGCCATAAAGAACGTCAGCGAGTACCCAAACTGTACAACCCTCTCGAGTTACTCCAGCCGACTCTTCGACAATCGCAGATTTGAGTACCATGCGTGGGACTTCAGCAGCTTTCCCGATAGAATCGGTCGGTTGCTACCAGATGAGACTATCGGGGCCAACATCGTTTTCAACATATGGTACGGCACGGCCCCAAGGGTTTTCACTATCAGCCGGAACGTCAGTTGGGAACGGGATTGCGCCGAGAAACAGCACCGCCCCGTGGATATGCATTGCGGCTCGGAAGTTCGCATCCCCATCACCGGCGTCCCGGCGGTTAGTCCGCCCGCGCAATGATAGATCGCGCGCGGTCGCCGCGGGCAACACGGGCGCGGATTGTTCGCCTCAGTGGAGGGGGACGGAACGCCTTCCAACCACAACCCATTGCGGTAGGCTATGAAACAACCACAGTATGGTGTGTTTTTTCTTGACACGCCCATCGTCGTGGGCTAACCTCAGCCTTGGCGATTCGCCACCGAAGGGACCAACTCTGTTTAGGTCGAACTGGGAGGTGCAAGTCCGGGGCGGTGAGAGGAGGTAATTGATGATCGCGGTCAAAACAATTGATGACGCTACGAAGCGGTATGTTTTTAATGCGGCGAGGAGCTTCTTAGACGGCGCGAAGAACCTCAGCTGGATTCAGGGAGTCGTCCTGCATTCCGGCCTGTCGAGGGAAGAGACGCTGCGTGTGCTCCAACCCCGCAGAACTTACGGCGATCCCGCGCGGGCGAACGATCTATTCGACTGGCTGAACTCAGCAAGGTGGTAGGACTCCGGCGCCGGGGAATCGGAGGAGTTCAACGGGGACGGGAAAGGTGTCAGCTTTCTTGACTCCTGGTGGCTCGACCGGATGTGACGCGCCCGGCTGCCCGCGCACGGCTCGAATCAAATTCTGGTGATGACATGAGCTGGTCAGGCTTCTACCAAACTCCAATGTGGCGAAGGCTGTCCCGTCAGGCGAAGCGACGAGACAAAAGTCAGTGCCAGATATGCGGCGACCGTCCCGGTGATCCCTATTGCGAGCTCCACGTCCATCACCGCGTCCCGCGATCGGAAGGCGGGTCCGACACGCTGGAGAACCTGATAACCCTTTGCGACCTTTGCCATGCTGTGGTGACAAAACGTTGGCACGGGCCCTGGTTCGGCGAGGCGGCGAAATGGGGGCGAGCAAAGATCGAGGAGGCGCGTGAGGATTTCGTGTGGTTCATCTTGCTCCCTGACCGGGAGCGCAGGGCAATCCAGCCCCAAGTCTGGGCGGAGTTCGGCGTCGAGCGCGCATAGCGAGGACAGCGGGTAGCCGTGACACCGCTTCGGGTGTCGCGGGCTTGTTATTCAGTGAAGAGCTCACTGCGGCGAGGGCAGAAAAGACCCGCGGCACGGGGGGTTATTTGCGGCCCCGCACCCGCGACGGAAGAAACACCCTCGCGGCTACCGTACGGCCGACGCCGGCATGAGGCGTTGGACTTCCGGGTTCGGCCACGGAAACTTGATTCATCGGCAAAGTTGCCCACCGCGCGAAATGGGCCGAGCCAAATAAAAATTCTCCTTTCACATTAAAAATGGAATAGAGTAAGTGTGCGAGTCGGCCCGCGGCGTGATGCGCGCGCGGCC
>JAJYNF010000234.1 GCA_021786455.1 Acidobacteriota bacterium | reverse complement strand
GCATTCGCAATCACGTACCCGGTCGCTACAGTAGTGGGAGTGCCCCCAGCGAAGGTCAGCGCGTACTGCGTGCCGGGAGTGCCACCGGTTCCTGCGGCGGTAACGGCCACGGCAGCCACCGAATTAGCCGACCCGGCCAGCGTCAGCGCAAGACTGGAAACAGTCGGGTGCGCCAGTGCGATGCCTGCACCATTATAGGCTGTCTGGGCTTCGGCGGTGACCGTACCCGCTGCGATTGGCCCGGAGTAGGCACCCTGCAACGCATACGCCAGATTGGCTGGGTTAAAGTTCAACATCTGCAACTTGATGTTGCTGGTCGTCTCGGTGACGGTATGGGATGCGATGTTCATGAGGCCAGTCTGGCTTTCGTAAATATCATCGAACTTCTGGGTGGCGTTGAGGGTCAGCATAGGGCAGTCGCCCAGATCCACAAGCCCACCATTCACGGCACCATTGAAGATACGGTTGGCGATTTTGACACGCCCCTGGCCCAGATAATAAGTAGTAGTCATTTCTCAATCCTCACGATGCGATGATGGTGTAAAACTGCGTATAGATGTACCGATCTGGATTAGCGACCGGTGGCATAGTTTTGTCATAGCGCCAAAGGGTTGCCCCGATGGGTCCTGGCTGCGCGTGAATGGCTTTGCGTGCGGCGTCAAGAATGGGGAACTGGCTTGAGGTCATATCGCCTTCGGTCGTGTTGCCAATCCCAAGCTGTACAACAAAGGTGAGCAGGACGGTCGGCTGACCGGCCACGCGGCCTTCCTTGTTCGAGTCGGTGTTTTCATCCTTGAGATAGAGCGGCCACGCGTATGGGGTGGCGATCTTGGTAAGGCCCGGATCGGCTTGCTTGGCGCCCAGAGTGAGGCCTGTGACCGCGTTGAGAGTCGGCACCGTGCGCAGATACGCCAGCAGTGTCTGTACGTCGCGCGACTCGTAAAAGTGCGTGTCGCCGACCAGCTGGTACGGGATGCCGAAGCGCATCAGGGACTCTTCCAGCACCCGCGACTGGGCGTTGATGCGGTACGCGATCGCGATGTCGCCGTACTTCAGCGCGCCGCTGGTGGCTTGCTCGATCACGTCGCCGATGGGGCGCTTTGTGGCCGTGGCAATGCGGCGAGCGGTCATCAGGAACTCGTTCCGCAACTGATTCAGACCGTTGCCCCCGGATGATCCGTTTCCATTCTTCGGTTCAGTGCGCGATGCCGGTTGGCCGGTCGCGGGTTTGTCTGTTCCGTTCGTTCCAGTTTTGCCGTTAGCCGGTCCCGCTCCCGCGGTCGCTTGAGGAACGTTCTTGTTTCCATTGCCAGGAACGTGGTCAGCAACACTGGCCGGCATTGGACCATTCCCGTACCGATCGGTTGCCGAAGACCCATTCGTCGGCGCCGGATAGAACTCACCGTTGAGTTCCGGCGCTTGCTCTTGCTCCTCCTCGACAACTTCGAACACCTTGCCAGCCGGGCCAAGCAGTTTCCGAGTCTCAGCAAAGAGGCGAGCGTTCTCGGTCAGGTTGGAAATGAGCTTCCGCATGTCGTCGCCCTCGACCTCAAGGCTCAGCACCCAAACCGAAGTTGTCTTCTTCCGCCTCTCCTTGCGGTCGAAATAGGCAATCTCTTCCGGCCGAACGACCAGCTTGCCAGTGATTCCGGCCAGACGGCCGCCCGTTAAGGTTTGGATTTCCTGTAGGGCTGAGTGAATCTGGCGAATCGAGCGGTAGGAGCTTGTGTGGATGCGGCACACGCTCCCCAGGCGCGGAAAATCCGCCATGACAAACCGCAGATCGCCGCTCGGCTTGCACAGGCCCGAGGCAAGCTCTGAACACCCGTTGCCGCAAGGAGTCCAAGGCTGGCCCGCGGGGTTCTCAGGCGTGCGCCGGCTGGCCGAGGTTCCGTCGCCCCAGCACTTCCGCTCGGTGGCCGTCCACCAGGCGTAGGAACTGGGGAAGACGTTCTCGATGTCGTCATCAATCAGCATGATGCGAAGCTCGCGGCACTCGAAGCCGTAATGCTCGGTCAGTTCGGGGTCGGGTTCCCACTCGACGCCGTGCGGGGTCTTCTTCTTGCGCAGGAAGACGAAGTGGTCGAGCTTGGTGGGATGGTTGCGGTCTCCGTTCGGCGGCAGGCCGATCGAGACCTTGGTGGATACGGACAGCCGCTGGACAACGCGGCCGTCTTGGTCGTGCGTAACGCCAATAATCATGTGAACCTCCTATGTGTGGGATATGTACTCGGGCGCGAGCCTGGGCAGGCATGCGCTCGTTCGATATAGAAGTTCGTCTTCGCGTCAATTTCCGCCTTCCGGCCAACCTCGCGGCAATTGACTATGAGGGCGGGAAAGCTCAGAATTCGGGTAGGTACGCCAGCAAGGTCGCGGGCTAACACTCGGCGCGGAGACTCTCGCAGGGACTTTCCGGACGCAATGAGGCGAAGGCTCACATCGCCTGTTCTTCTCCCGCCTCTAGCTACGACTGGCCGGTATGATAACGGCCCAACAATGAGGACTCGAAGGAGGCAACATGCGCGGACCGATGATCCTTGGGATAATCCTTGTAATACTCGGGGTCCCGCTTGCGCTGAGCAAGGTGCGACCAAATAGCATCTACGGGTTTAGGGTTCAAAAGACCCTCGCTGATCCGGCAGTCTGGTACAAGGTCAACGCTTTTCTAGGAAAGGGTGTTGTGATCTGTGGGATTGCCATGATTGTTCTCTCCCTGACCGCGCCGATGCTGACCCGCTTGCTGGATATGACGGCAGGTAACTACGGATTGGCGGTTATCCTCAGTCCGCTTGCGATCGTGATAGCGCTGACTTGGAATTACATGTCGAGATTAACTCGGTAGTCGTCACGCATGTCCCGCCAAGTCTCTCGGCGTGCAAGCGACCAGCCAGATGACCTCAACCAAGAAGGATGGGATACTGGTTGCGATGTTTGCGAAGGACAGCCAGCTCTACCTCGGCACGTCAAGCTGGACCGCCGACGGGTGGGTCGGCGCCTTCTACCCCGAAGGCACGAAGCCCGCAGACTTCCTGGAATACTATTCGCGTCACTTCAACTGCGTCGAGATTGACAGCACGTTCTATCGGATTCCCACCGCCAAGACCGTTGAGCAATGGCGGGAGCGCACGCCCAAGGGGTTCGTCTTTGCGGCCAAGGCTCCATCCTCAATTACGCATCAGAAGGTACTCGTTGACGCGGACGACGACCTCAAGCAATTTCTTAGGGTGATGGACCTGCTCGACGACAAGCTTGGACCGATAGTGTGGCAATTCCCTTACTTCCGGAGGGACGCCTTCAGAGGAGTTGGTTTCTTCATCGAGCGGCTCGAGCCGTGGCTCAAGAAGCTGCCAAAGAACTATCAGTGGGTAGTCGAGGTTCGGAACAAAGGATGGCTCTCGGAGAAACTGTACTCCGTCCTTCGGCGGCACGGCATCGCGCTGGCCCTGATTGACCACCCGTGGATGCCTCGGCCAAACGAGGTTTTCAACACCGGCGATCCCATCACTTCCGACTTCACTTATATCCGCTGGCTCGGTGATCGCAAGGGCATCGAGGAGCAGACGAAGGTCTGGGACAAGACCATCATTGACCGGACCGCCGAGCTGACCGAGTGGGTGAGGGTCATGCGTGGCTTGGAAGCTCGGGGCATCCGGATCTATGCGGCCGCGAACAACCACTATGGAGGATTCGCGCCAGACACCGTGAACACATTTCATCGGCTATGGTCCGCAACGGAACCGATCAAGAAGCGCGAGTCGGTTGAGCATCTCCCGACCAACATGCGCTTCAACTTCTGAGTACGGTAGCCCGCGCCAATGCCTCGGGGTCCGGTCGCCAGGCTCGACGTCAGGTTGCCACTCTCCGTCAACCCTCGAAGATATCGAACCCATCTCAGTATAATTGGGTTGCGGTCTGCCGGAGAGGCCCACCATCTGAGCCTGCATCACCAAGCTCCGGCGTCGAGGTCTCGGTCCGCCTCGTCACACAATGCATCCCGATTGCGATGGCGACATCGGTACTAATGCCTGCTCACCCAGCGACAAGTTTCAGTGCAGCTCACCAATAGGCTGATGTGCGCACAACGACGGAACTCTCTGCACCATGACGCTCACTCACAACAACCTCGGCGACTTCGCTTCTTCTGCATACAAGCTCCTGCATCGTAATTCGCTCTCAAAACCACGAAAAACGTATACTAGTCGAGAGCCAAGTCTCTGGTTCTGCGACACTTATTTGGCCCGAATTCACGGCAAAACCAAGCAATGACAGGGCAATGACACGTCATTATTTCAGGCAGGAGATTTACTGGAGCACTTCAAGGAGGGTTTGGTGCCGCGCGCCGTGGGCGCTTGCAACCGGCATGTCGAGCAGCTTGGCGTGCCACGCCGAAGCGAGGCCGAAAAAGATCGGGAAGTGGACACGCTTGAGGTAGTCGGCGACGAAACTCAGAACATCGTAGCTTGGAGACAGGTAGAGGACGCGTTCGACTGCGCGCTCGCAGCTCAATTCCTTGGCGATCTTAAGATAGTCGTTCTTCTTCTTCGCAGTCCTCTCATACTCCAGGGCAAACCGGGCCGAGTACCCATTGACCGCCACGGTCACGACCGCGTCGTAGTCCTTGGCAAACTTGAAAGGGGTGAGCTCATTGCGGGAGCGGATCTCGCTCTCAGAAATCCAGATGATCTCCAAGCCGGCTCTAACAAGAGAGAGGCGAATGTCATTAAGCTCAACCGAATGAAGCGCATTGATCTCGCGCTTTTGAGGGTCGCGAGGCGAGGGCAGAGGGACAAAGCACTCTCCGGCGCCTTCAAGGACGGCGGCACCTACCGCTGAGATGGAGTAGACTCCTTCCGCCCCAGCGGACGGGACGTGCTGCTTTGAGACGAAGCCATGTGCGACCAACCGGCCGAGCCTCCAGTTGAACACTTTCCGGTCGCGCTCATACCCTCCGAGCCTGATGAATTCGAAAAGCTGGGAGTGGGTTACGAAGTGGGAGCGGAGAACTTGCCGAAGGACGGGAAGGTCATGAGCATGGCTTAGAGCGACCGACCCTTTGATGTAACGCATCAGGCTTGCCCCTCCTGGCTCGCGGTGAGTTGTAGCCTTGCCCGACATGGCTTTCCTTCCAATGGCACGAGCCTGTAGGTCCCGACTGAAGTCCGAATCCAGCCATACGCCGGCATCAAGAGCATGGCTTCCTGTTTGCCTTGCGAGTCGCTCACTGCAATAACCCAGACGCCGTCCGAGCACCAACCAGGCTCACCGACTCGAACGCGGCCGACCTCGGCCGCCCTCGTTACCACGAGGTATCGGTCGGGCTTAGTGCGAGGGGGCAACAGGATCTTGAAGAGCATCTTGTTTTGTCCGCGCCACAGGCAGGGTGCCTCACAGTCAAAGACTCGGCCGATCATCCGGGCAGGACTGTTGGGGTTGAATCCGCCCACGCCATTGAACCTCACGTGTCCGACGATGCTTGGCCGCGTGCGAAGCTTGCCGTCAACCATGACGCCCGTGGTGTTGTAATAGGCCGCTCGGGCGAAGCGCCGCGGGTCGTCCGAGCCTTTCGCCCATCGCCTGCGCCATACGCTGCCGAAGCCGAGGATCGAGACTTGCATGGCTTTACGACCCTCCCTTGAGGCGCTTGTTCTGCGCCCGCTCGTAGTGAAGCTGCTGTTGCAGATCGTTGATCAGACGGAGAGCTTCGGGGTCTGACACGGCGAGCTGTTCGTGACCATCCTGGCCGTTACCATTGCCGGCGGTCTTCTTGCTCAGGGCGTCAATCCTCTTGGACAACTCAGGGATGGCTGCTTGCCTCTGTTGAATTTCCTCTGCCATGCGCGAGTTATCGCGCTTGAGGTCTACGAGCTCGCCCTGGACTTTGTCCAGACTGCTCTGGGCTTGATCAGGTTGCGACCCTGCGGCGGTCCCCGCGGCCTGGCTAGTCTGCTGAGCCTCGATCGCCCGGTTGCACATCTCGATGTGCTCGTTGTAGCGGCTGATCGCCTCGTGCGCCACTCGGCGAGAATTGGCATCATGAGCTTTGACCTCTTCCATCATGTCACCCATGATCCGCTTCTCCTTCCTGCGGTCGTAGAGCGACTTGAGGAGACCGGCCACCAGGA
Source organism: Acidobacteriota bacterium (assembly GCA_021786455.1). GTDB lineage: Bacteria > Acidobacteriota > Terriglobia > UBA7540 > UBA7540 > JAKCCV01. The sequence continues at coordinate 6,673 of JAJYNF010000234.1, read as the reverse complement.
GAATGATGGTCACGGTTGCCCAAAAGCCGTACCAGAAATACTGATTGCGGATCGAAGCGTCAACCAGAGCTTCCCGCCGCTCTCTTAACCACGCGCCGTAGTCTCGGTCGCGCGGATTGAGCTGATGAAGCATGAAGTCGTACCAGGTCATGCTGAGATGGTAGAGGCCGCGGGGCGAAGGCGAGTAAGGAGCTAGAGTCACGGTCGTGGCCGAAGTCGGTTCGCTGTGGCGACGCAGCTCACGCCGCTGGCGCGTCTGGCCGCACAGCGGAACCGTAATGACCAATGCAAAGATCGCAGCCGAAAGAAATTGTTTCATCTACCGCCTGCGTACCGGCGCCGCCCGTGCCGGCTTGCAAGTTCATTGTTCTTGAAGCGGAGGTTGGCGCCTTGGGATTGACCGCGCGAATGGCGCAGCCGGGGGTAAAGCTCGGGTTTGAAGCCGGGAATGCTCACGTCCGCGGGCGGGCGAACATGAAGCGACCTGAGCAAGGTCCCCTCGCTCTCGTCTGTCATCAGGACCTCGACCTGGCCTTTGGGAAGGTTCTTGATGTGGAAGTCGGCCGCTCGGGTCTCAAGCTGCTCGGTCTCGACTACGCGCCCCGTGGCTTCGTACCGCTCGTACCCGAACATTCTCCAGCCGCGAAGCGACACGCTTCGCCGGGGGACGCGATGCAACGCCGAGGCATGGAGGAAGTAGCGGGCGGTCTCCTCGTTCTGGGTCTTAAAGACGATGGTTGTGTTCGGGGCCGAGGTTACGTCCTCCTTAAAGCCTCGCCCCACTCGAAGTAGCTGAGGGATGCTCTGCATGGAAAATAGGAAGGCGGTGTTGGTGCCGCGCGCAGTGTTAAGAATATGGGCAAAGTTCTGGTAGCCGAAGGGAGCGAATTCATCCAGGATGACACTGAAGAGAGGGCCGTGACTCCCTCGGGCGTCTTTGCCGTCCCCTGGGTCTTGGGGCATGGCCTTCTCATATCGCTTGCCAACGACCAGTTGCAGGTTTTGTAAAAGCATCTTGCCCAGCGCGCGGACGGGCTCGGTGTTCTTGTTGACGTTGAGGCTGACGAACAAGATCAGATTCTGGTCAATTACTTCGTCGAGCGACAGCAGGTCTTCGTAGGGGCCGGTGATGATCGAAAGCTCGTCGTCCAGAAACGTCATGCACTCGTTAAGCAGCCCCTGGATCTTCGGCACCCGCTCGCGGTCTAGGAGCGACTGGTAGAGGTTTTTGACCGACATATCGAAGTTGAGCTTGCGCTGGCCTGAAACCGAACGGTCGCGGGTGATTAAATTCCGCGCTTTGTCCACCTGCTCCTTCAGGACTTCTTCGTCGAGGGCCATCACCAGGACGTCGTAGAAGTTGAACTTCGTCCCGGTATAGACCAGCACGCGCACAATGTCGACCAGGTAGTTCAGCTGGTGCTTGGCGAAGAATTCGTCGTGAAGGTTGAACGAGCCGAAAACCATATTGACCACGGCCATGTAGTCTTCGTGGGAGCAATGGAACGGGTTATAGAGGAACGAGATGTCGGGTCGGGCAGGGTTGAGAACTCGGAGCTGGTGCATCCGGCCGGCGTGGTGGATGTGCGGCAGGAGGTCGTAGAAGAATTCCATGTCGCCCTTGCCGTCAAAGATGACCATCGGAATCTGACGCGGCCCATACGGGGTCTCGATGGTTCGGGCGAGGTCCTGGCTGATAATGTTCTTGAGGAGGGTTGTCTTGCCCGTGCCGGTCATGCCGAGGACGATCCCTTGCATCACCCGGATGCGGTCGGGCCAGAGGAATGGCCGGCCGTGAACGTCGTAGCCGAGGACTACTGAATCCTGCGCCCAAGCTTTCTTGCAATGCTTCATGTCAGGAATGGGCCTGAGGGCCAGCGGTGGATGTGGCCACTGGTTTTCTCGCCGGGATTTTGCGGTTGCAGGGAACCAAATCGCCAAGTACCCACCGAGGCCAAGAAGAATCACGTCCCCGCAGATTTCGATCATCTGGGAACTGGTGAAATACAAGGCGCGGGTCCCGACATAATAAAGGATAAGCAAGAGGCCGACGAAGCCGAAGACAAACAGGATTTCAGGGCTGATATCAAGCGGCGGCGAATTGCGAGGTGTATCCCAAGCAGGTTTCATGACAGTTCCTTTGGGAAAGCGGCGATAACCGTGAGAACCGCGAGGAGGATTGGTACAAGCAGTGCAACAGCTAAACCCCACCTTTGTGTTGGAATCTGTGAATATTCATTCCAGTACGGAGCGAGGAGAGTGGGGGTTAAGGCAAGGAAGACGTCCTTATATATAACGAATGAAGACGACAGCAGTAGCCCGGACATCATGCAAAAAAGGAGTACAAACCGCAGGGTGGAGTGGGTCTCTCTTTCCTCGGCTCCAATCATCACTTCACCTCGCCAGGCCGAAGTACCCAAACCACGCGCAAGCAATCAATAGGAACAGCATGGCCGCGGCAAAGCCTTTCTTTACCTTTCGCGGCTCCCAAGGCTTAAAGGGGTTGCGAGGCTCAAGCGTAATATCGAATAGTAGTTTTCCGAAACCAATGTCGGGCCGGAATCTGAAATATTCCACGAAAAGATCGCTGGAACTTTTCGCCTGATTTGTGATGTTTGCAGCACCTCCGGTTGCCATAGATGCCTCGCTGCGTGTCGCTATAGAATGAGCGTCGCTGTAACGACACCCCTGCCATCCGGGCCAAATTCCAATCGAAGAACCCTCGGCGCTTGCGGAGAGGCCATCTGTCTTACTTCCACGACTCCCGAAGTGACTTCGCCGGGAGCAATTTTGGCTACCTGCGTTTTGCCGCGAAGCACCTGCAAGGGAGTCCACGCCCGAAATGTGAGCCTTTCCGATTCTCGTTCGCTCAACTGTATGTCTTCGCGACCGACGAGCGACCGGAACGAGCGGGCGCCACTCAAAAGCATCACCCTTGGCACGCGGGGATAGTATGCTCCGCGCGTATCGTCGCGGATCTCGTAACGGATAAAAAGCGTCCCTTCCCGCTCAAACACCTCGTTGATGGTGACATTCACCCGGTTCTTGACAGGCTTCAGTTGTTCGTCCTCGACCGGGCGGCCTTCCAGCATCGAATTCACTTCCGAGAAGTTGCTGGATGGGTCGCTCACCGCATTATTCGAGCTTGGCGCTTTGAGCTTTTGCGTTGTCGCGTTTGAAACCCTCGCGGGCTTCGGATGGTCAATCGCGAAATCCATGCTCCCGACCGGTCCCGCAGGATCAAGTTCATAATTGAGCCGGCCCGATCGTGTCCAGATGAAAAGGTTCGTTGACTGGTTTGGCTCTGTCGGTTCGACAAAGACCTTGTTCCCGCGCCATTCGACCTTGAAAGCGTCGCTCCCGGTTGCGACGGTGACCACCGGTTCACCGGCCTCGATGACCGTCAAGTGATTGAGGGCCGTGTGGACCTGAATGACCTGGTTTCGATTCGGCGATTCGGTAACGATCTTCTGTGCCCAGGACGGGGCTGCGACAGCCAGAAGAAGTAATCCGATCAAAGAACGCATCATATTTTGTTCCTCACTTTCATTCGTTAAAAGTCCCAGGAGGCTCATTTCTGAGCCCCCGGGGAAGTGCATCAGTTGGCCTTGCGCACCGGGACGGCGGGCCGCTGGGCTGTGCCGGGCATGACCAGCATGCCGTCTCGGATTTCGCTTTGGCCGGGAATGACCTTGAACGGCCGCACCTTTTCGAGCAGTACGGGCCGTCCATCTTTCGAGTCCATGTAAAGGTTGCCGTCCTCGGTGATGTGAAAATAGAGGATGCGCCTTTCATGGGACTCGCCGTCAGGACCTTCAAACCGGCTCACCAGGAACACCTCCCCGTCTTGGCCGATTTCAACTTCCCCTTCGGCCAAGTCGGGAACGCGAACCATGATGGGTCTGCCGCCCGTGCGTTCCACGATTCCATCCACGAGTTCCTGTGGAAAGGCGTAGAACACAATCGAGCCGACCCCCTGGCCTTGGCAGACCTTCGAGTGCAAGGCCTGAAGCCAGCCGCGCCGGTTTTCGGTCTTCTTCTCAGCCCACTTGCGAACAAGCGAGATGACGCATTTCATCTCCTCGCGGGACTTCTCCCGTTCGTAAAGACGAAGCGCCGCCCGCGCTTGTTTGAGCCTGAAGATGGCCTCACTCCGCTTTCGAGCGTTGTCCTTCACGCGCTCGAATTCGGCTTCAGCCTCCTTCGCGGCCTCGAGGTAGGCTTCGTGCTTTTTGTGGACACGCCCCAACATGCGGGCGTAAATCCGGTTGAGTTTGGTGACTTCCCCGAACATCGCTTCCGTGAACTCGCCCCCGGCAACGAGTCCGCCAAAGGATGAAAGGGGAAGGGTTTCTTCTTTCGAGAGGAAGGAATGGATTTCCTTCCGGACGGAGTTGTAGAGTTCGCCGACCACATCGCTTTGGGCGAGGCCGTCGAAGTGAAGCGGCAGCTCGTCAATGCGTCGGGCGAGCTTGCACTTGAGCCAAGGCGCCGCCGAGCCGACTTCCTTCCGGATCGCGGCAATCCGTTCCCGATCAGGTTCTGTACCGTGCTTCAACTGGTCGAGAGCCGCCTGAAGCTGGAAGGCAAGTTCTTCGGCAAGGTCTGATCGCCCGGCAGCCATGGCACTTGTCTTGAGGTCCGTGATCGAGCCAATGGAGTTGCCTTTGGCGGCCATTACGGCAACCTGGGGCAAGTTCCACCACGGTGAACGCTTCTTCGAGAGTTTCTGTTTCTGATTCGAGAGGCGCTCCTTGTAGCTGAAGCGGTCGTCTACCCAGCGGGGAAATTTCTCCGACTCGACCACGCAGATGTAGTCGAAGTCGTAGTCCCCGCCATTTCGTCGCGCGGTTCCCGAGTGCATCGTGAAGGTCCCGCACAGGCGAAGCTGGGCCTCGACAATCTGGTCGAGGGCTTCTTGCTCAGTCATGATCGAACCCGCTTTGCGGAGCCGGTCCATGAGGAGAGCTAGTGTTTCCTCAACCGAGAGCCGCGTGATGGGCAGGAGGTCTTCCTTGGTCCGAATTGGATAACGTACCGAGAGCATCCGGTTCGAGGCCAAACTGACCAAACCGTGGTCCGGTGGAATCCAATCGGAGCCTGAGACGATCTCGCCGTTGTGCTCTACCAGAAAGCCGTCGTCAGCAAGCGCGAATGCCGGCAGACGCAGCCCTCCTGCGGTTGAGACTTTGTAGGCCCAACGCGTCAAAAGGCGATCAAGCTGCGAATGGATCCAAGGGTGTTTGAGCATGTAGCCCGAGGGATCGGCCTTGAGCACGGCTTCAACAATCGTGTGCTCAATGCCGGTGTGGTCGGATTCGAGGCTTTGGTCGTCATCTTCGCCGATGACGGCCTGGGCCTCCGAAGTGCCGAGCAGGTCGAACAGGGCTTCGAAGTTTCGCCCTTCGAACGCCGCTCGGACCTTTTCGATTTCGTTGAGCGCGTAAGGCTTGATTTCAAGCTCAATCGAATCAGCCGGAGCGTGCTCAACCAGGGTGTAGCTTGCCCGGAATTCGAGGTTCCGTGAGACTTCGCGGATACCGAGAACGACAGGGCCGTGGAATGTGCGGGCCGAGCCGGTCAGCCACCTGATAATCGCCGGCTTGCCCTTGTATTCCGGTTTGACTGACGATGCCGGGAGGATGATGTCGGCATCGAGCTTCTCTGCCACCGAGTCCGGCATCACCTTGAACGAGCCCTTAGCTTGCGTCCGTTCAAAGGCGAGGCGGAACTGGTAGAAGGCTTGGGGCGGGATCACATGGCGGCGGACGATCCTTTCTGCCGAACGTGTGATCTCGATTTCGGGAAGGTTGGGATGGATTCTCCGAAGACGCTCAATCTCCCGGTTGAGCAGGTTTGCCTTGTGAGCAGTTTGCAATTCCCGGATTAGCGATTCTGAGATCCAGCCGCGACAATCGTTCGTTCCAAGTTCGTGGTCTTCGACGACAAGGACCCGGCAATCTGGTTTCTCGATGCGAACGATGCAGTCTGAAACCAGGATACCAAAGTAGGTCATTGCCGCCTCAGGCCAGCTTCCAAAGCGCGAAGCGATCTCCCGCTCGTGCTTGGGTTCGACGGCGTAAAACTTTCCGTTCTTCGCCGATCCGCTTGCACCGATGAGCGCGAACTTCTGTTTTTCCCACTCAAGCCTTACGAGCGCCTGTTCGACCGATGCGCGCTCGAAGGGCGAGAGTTCCTCCTGCGGAACATCCACCGTGGCGACAGCGATGCCAGGGTAGAGTCCGTGGAGGAGGGTATTCGTCAGTTCGTGTTCCCGATCGAGTGGATTCAATTTCTTCCTTACCTCTCCGTTGCGATTGATTTCGAGGGCGAGCACGCGGGCTGCCCCACTTTGACCGTTCGTCATAGCTCTCCTCCTGTTTTGGGATATTCGGGCACGGGAGAGCTAAGAGGCCTCACGCGGTCTCAACGCTCGCCAGTGCCGAAAGGGGATTGGTCTCTCGGCTCTTCGAGCGAAGAGCCGTCTTGTTCCTTCTCTTTAAATGGGAAGAAAAGGTTTTTGGGGACTGCGGTCAAGCTGCAGAACCCAAACTCTGCCGCGATTGAGCTCGCGGTAAGCCTCTATTCAAATGAAGCCAGAATTATTTCTTTACGACCTCCTTTTTGAACTGTGGCTGCTTGCCGGTGCAATCGACCACGGCCCGATATTCCG
>JAJYNF010000237.1 GCA_021786455.1 Acidobacteriota bacterium | reverse complement strand
CGAAGCCTCGCCTTGCGCAGGAACCCGAGCGAAGCTTTCCCAACCAATTTCGCGGCCCAGGCGCAACAGGTCGGCCAAGGAAAGGGATGGGGTGGAAAGAAAGAGCTCGTATTCACCTCCGGCGCGAATCAGCATGCGCTGTTCCCGTCGCATCGTTGGAAAAATAAACCGAGCGGTGGCTGAGGCTCCTGCCCGCGGAGTAAGCGTCACTTGAAACGGCGCGACTTGAGCTTCGCCGCGACTGATCCTCACGGCCAGACGAGAAAAAGGAAATTGGCCGCCCGGCAAGGTGAGGCGGCCCCCGGGAACGGTCAGAAAACCACTCCATTGAGGATTGCCCCAGGAGCCGTGAATCGCAACCAACCCATTCACCCGACCCGAAATTTCCCACGCGCCCTGTTGGCCTGTGAGGCGGCGGGCCAAATCAAGAAAGTCACGCAGATGGGAGCGCTCGACGGCCGCGACCAGATGCAGGCGCGGAGTGGATGGCGAAGCGAGAATCGCCCCCGATAAATGAACACGCGACCGGTTGAAGGCTACGTCCACGCTGGCAAGATTCCATTGCCCGCGGGCTCGGTCAAAGCTGCCGCGGAGATGAATGTGGATGGGCGCGGGCTGAGCGAGCGGAAGCGCGTTCCACCGATGTAATTGGGTCAAGTTGGCATCACCGCGAAATCGAATCCTGGCGAGCGGCCCGCTGAGAACGATATTGGCGCCCACCACGCCGTAAAGGCCAAAAGGACGCCCTGAGAGCAGCGGAATCCAGTCATCGAGCAGCGTGCCTTGGGTTTCCACGCGGGCATGAAGTTGGCCGCCCCGCGATGCGGAAGGCCGCCAATAGCCGTCGAACTCGACCGGGCCGGGCGTCGGCATCGAGAGATCCGTGCGGACCGGGTCACCCACCAGGTGGAAGTTGAGTCGGCCCGAGGTTGGGTCTAAATGCAAATTCGCGTTCAGGTGGGTGACGGCCAGAGGTTGCGTGTTCGAGCCAAGCGTCAAATCCAGGCGGGCGTCATGGGCGGTGATATCAAAGCCGGACGCGCGCCGCGACGATGGCGAGTTGGAGGCGGCAGGCTGGCGGTGAGTTTTCGCCAGCAGGCCCGTAATGTTCCATTGGCCCGCCTTGTCGCGGGCCAGGTCGAGGTCGGCGTGAGCGAGAACGAGTCTGGAGATGAGAAGACGGTGCGTCCAGAGGCTGAGCCAGCGCAGCTCGCAGTCAATGCGTTCGGCGCGGACGAAGGGCTCGGCCGCAAAATGGTGAGGCTGAGCAATGACGACGTGAGCGAGGCTGAAGCCGGGTTGAGGCAGAAGGTGGAAGGAGAGGCTGGAGAACTTTACCGGACACCCCAACGATCTTTCCAAGGCTCGTTGAATCCGATGGCGGTAGTGCCCCGCGCTCAAGAAGGTGGGAACCACCCAGGCCGCCAGGACGACGAGCGCAACGACGGCGGCCACTTTGGCGGCGAATTTTGGGGCCGGGCGGCGCATCAGTGAATCCACCGGAAGGTTCTTCGCCAGCGCGTGCGAGTAAAGAAGTGCACAAGCAGGCTCAAAGTCTGATGAAGACGGTCCGCGAACGAAGTCTGAAGGTATTGCCCGTGCGGGGTTTCGTAAGACCAGTAGATGAATAGAGGTTGCCCGCTAATCAGCCGACGTGGAACAAAGCCCCAAAAGCGGCTGTCCCAGCTCTCCTCGCGGTTGTCACCTAAGACGAAGTAATGGCCCGGGGGCACCACGAGCTGGCCGCCATGGACATACTCGGGAAGCTCCGCCGCCCAACGCGAGGTTGTGCCGGGAAGCTCCTCGGAGTCAGGCGGCGGGAAGTCATCTCCGGGCCGCACCTGGCCGGGATAGGTTTCCCGAACATACGGTTCCGAGATCGGCTTGCCGTTTACAAAGACGCGCCGGTCAACAATTTTAATGCGATCGCCGGGGACGCCAATCACGCGCTTGACGAAATGCTCGCCGGGTTCTTGCGCCTCGCTGGCCGGGCCCGGAAATTTGAAGACGATCACGTCGCCGCGCCGCACGGGGCGGTAAGGGAGGAAACGCTTCCAGAAGCCTTGCGGTTCCGCAAAAACGAATTTGTTGACCAAAAGGTGGTCACCGACGAGAAGGGTGTTCTCCATCGAGCCGGTTGGGATTTTGAATGCTTGGACAACGAAGGTGGTTCCGAAAATGGTCAGAATCACCGTGATGACCAGCGATTCGAACAAGTCCCGTCCGGCGGATTTCTTGTACGCTTCACTCACCGGCTCGCTCCCCCGCCTTGAGCTGACGGAGCGCATTCCAAGCGGCCTGTTGCGAGGCAGCCTTTTTGCTGTTGCCCCAGCCTCGGGCGGTTAACGTTTCATTCACTTTGACCTCCACGACAAAAACCTTCTGGTGCTCCAAGCCGTTTTCTTCGACGACACGGTATTGGGCCGGACCCAGGCGGCGCGCCTGGAGATATTCTTGCAAGGCGCCTTTGTGGTTGTCCGGAGAGAGGGTGACCGCCAATTTGGGCAGATTGGATGGGAGGATAAACGTCTCGACCAGGGCGCGCGCCGGCTCCAAACCTCCGTCGCAGTAAACAGCCGCCAGCAACGCCTCGACGGCATCCACCAGAATCCCGAATTTTTCGCGCCCGCCGGTTTTCTCTTCTGACCTTCCCAACCGCAAATATCGGCCGAGCCCGAGCATGGCCGCCACCTGAGCCAGATGCGGGGCAGAGACGAGGCTGGCCCGAAGCCTGGAAAGCTGACCTTCGTCAAAATCGGGGAAGGTTCGCACCAAGTGGGTCGTAATGAGAAAGGTTAGGACGGCGTCGCCCAGGAATTCCATTAGCTGATTATCGCGTCCGGCGTGAGGCTGCTCTTGCGCGTGAGAAGAATGGGTCAAGGCTTCGCGCAAAAGCTCCAGGTTTTGAAACCTGTAAGCGATTCGCTCTTGTAACTGTTCGAGAGAGCCTGCTGCCATATCCACTCGAGAGAGCGAGTGAGGCTGCGGCTCGGTCCCCCTTGAGGTGTCGTCCCAAAGCAAACCCCGTCCTTAGCAGCGTGGTAATTCCATGCGCCTAGGGTTTGGCGGCGGGGCTGGCGGGCTTCAGCGTCTCCAGTTGCTTGATCTGATGCTGCGCCATGGCCTGGAGTGGACTGCCTGGCGCGGCGGCCGCAGCTTTGGTGAAGGCATCAATGGCCTGGCTCGTCTTATTCTCCGCGGCGTAAACCTCACCCAGCCGGTAATAATCGGCGGGATTCGGCGTTGGCTCCCCTGAGACGGCGCTGAGATAATTCTTCTCGGCCTTGGCCAGCTCTTGCGGGTCCGGACCCGTCAAACCCATCTCCGCTCTTTGAAAGTGTATCAATCCCAAGGAAGCGTACACGCCGCTGGCGATGGCCGCCTTGCGCTTGCCGTATGCCACATCCGTCTCATTCGGCTCTTGGGGGAGCTGGTTGATGATCTGTAAAGCTTCCTGGTCAAGCTTCTCAGCTTCATTTAACCTCTGCGTTTTTTGGACGTCGCTGCCTTGAAGCTCTTGAGGCTCGGGAAGTATGGACCCCACAATCATCAGCGCCAGCAAATTCCTTGGATTGAGCTTCAAACTCATCTCGCCGTATTTGACCGTGTCGTCCGCGTCATTTTTCTCCTGGTAGGCGTTGGCCTCGAAGGCATAGGCGAAGGTTAAGTATGGGCTCTTGGGATATTGGGCCGCGAACGCATTGACCATTTTAATTTGCTGGTCGGGGTCGAGCTCGTGCTCGATGGCCTGGAACGCTTGGATCTCAGCGGGAGAGACCGTTGGCCCGGCTGGCTTGTGGGCTTGGGCGGCGCGGGCGGAGGGCCCTAAATTCTGGATCGCCGTAATCAGCTCCGGCGTTGCCCCCGCTTTTTTCAGGGCCTTTTGAATAGCAGGAGTCATGTCAAACGCCACGCCCCGCGCGTTCAAGCTTGGCATGATCTGGCTGAGATGTTTCTTGTGATGTTTAACCAGCGTAATGACCTGCTTCTCCGTCAACGGGGTCTGGGCCAGCCCAGCGAGCGTCGAACCTTGCGGGCCCAAGGCAAAGCCACGCCGCGCTGCGACGCCGCCCGCGAGCAACATTCCGGCGACCAAAGCTAATCTCAAGGTTTGCTTCATGGGATCCGTATCTCCGCCGAATCGTATTCAATTTCGCTTTTGAGCGTACAAGAAAGGGATGCAAGTGTCAAATGGACGTATAGAAGAGGTGACTTCAAGCTGTGCGCTGTTGACAATTTGGAGAGGTTCAGGTAAACATAATAAATTACGGTCTTTAAGGGAAGGAGTCTAGCTTGCGGACGACGCTTTCGGGATGGGGACATCGTCAAGTGCGATGGCATCTGGTGGACGCGGAGGGAGCAGTTCTGGGGCGGCTCGCGGCGCGCGCGGCGCGAGTCCTGATGGGGAAGGACTCGCCGCAATGGGCGCCTCACGCGGATCATCGGCGAGGGCTGATTGTCATCAACGCGCAGAAGATTCGGCTGACGGGCCGCAAGGCCGAGCAGAAGGTGTATCACCATTTCAGCGGCTATCCGGGTGGGTTGAAAGAGGTGAATGCTGCTGAACGGCTGAAGACGGAACCCGAGCGGGTGGTCCGCGATGCGATTTTGGGGATGCTGCCGAGAACTCGCTTAGGGGCACGGTTGGCCACGCGGCTGAAGGTTTATTCCGGATCGAACTACCCACACCAAGGGCAAAAACCAGAACTGACGAGCCTTGGCCGATCATCGTAACATGGCGGGACGCTAGACTTTAAGGAGCGAAGAGTGAGCGATTCGAGTGAGATTTGGGCTTGCGGTCGGCGAAAGACGGCCGTGGCGCGTGTGATTCTGAGGCTAGGTAGTGGCAAGTGCGAGATTAATGGGCAGCCGGCGGAGAGATATTTTCCACTCGAGTCCTTGCGGATCGAGGTTGACCAGCCGTTCGCGGTGACGGAGACGCGCGGCAAGTTTGATGTGTCGGTTAACACCCAAGGTGGCGGCGTCCACGGCCAGGCGGGAGCGACAAAGCTCGGCATTGCTCGCGCTCTCCTTCATTACAATCCCGAATGGCGCGCGGTGTTGCGCCAAAACGGATTATTGACCCGGGACCCTCGCGCCAAAGAGCGGAAGAAGTACGGCCAAAAAGGCGCGCGCAAGCGGTTCCAGTTCTCGAAACGGTAAGCGGACGCCCTGCCGCCTCGGCTCGCATTGCGTCCAATTCCGTAGCGCGCAAAACGGTTGAAAGGGGTAAAAACGCCCGCGTCTTGCCGGGCGAGGAGGTTATTTGTCGAATATCACCATGAAAGAATTTTTGGAGGCCGGCGTTCATTTCGGCCACCAAACGCGCCGCTGGAATCCGAAGATGAAGGAGTACATCTACGGAAAACGAAACGGCATTCACATCATTGATTTACAAAAAACCCTCAAGCTGTTCAAGGAAGCCGCGAAGTTTCTATCCGACCAGGGCCGTGAGGGGAAGAATATTCTCTTTGTCGGGACCAAGCGTCAGGCCCAGGAGGCGATTGCGGAAGAGACCAAACGGTGCAGCATGTTTTACGTCAACCATCGCTGGCTGGGCGGGTTGCTGACCAACAACGCGACCATCCAGAAATCCATTCAGAGGCTACGCGAGCTCGAAGAAATGAAGGCGGATGGGCGCTACGACCTTCTGACGAAGAAAGAGGTGCAGCGCCTAGAGCGCGAACGCCTCCATTTGGACCAGAATTTGGCGGGCATCAAGGAGATGCCCGGCCTGCCTGACGTATTGTTCGTGGTGGACTCCAACAAGGAGCAGATTGCCGTCCTCGAGGCCAGAAAAATGGGGATTCCCGTGGTGGCCGTGGTGGATACCAACTGCGACCCAGAGCTTGTCGATCTTGTGATTCCCGGCAACGACGACGCGCTCAGAGCCATCCGACTCTTCACCTCGCGCATTGCCGACGCTATCCTGGAAGGCAAGCAAGAAGCCATTCAAAAGCAACTCGAGGAAGAAAAGATCGCCGCTGAAAAGGCGGCCGAAGAATTGGAAGCCGCGCGCGAGGCGGCGGCCATCGCAGCGGGAGAGGCCGCGAGAACGGAAGATGTCGCGGAAGGATACGCCGAAGCTGAAGCGGTAGGATTGAAGGCCGATTCCTCTTCCGTGCGTGCCGCAGAGGAAGAATTGGAAGGGCGGGTTCGTGTTCCCAAAGGCAGGAAGAAGCCGGTTGGAAAGGCTCACGGAAAGACCGGAGAGGATACCGAGGGGCTGCGGCCGCAAGATGAGGTTTAAGGATCTGGAAAAAAGGAGTCCCTTGCGGGGCGGGTGGTAACGGTCCCCGCAGGGCCATCGGGACGGGTGAAGAATGGGAATTACGGCTGAGTCGGTCAAACGGTTGCGGGAGATGAGTGGCGCGCCGATGATGGAGTGCAAGAAGGCTCTGGAAGAGGCCCATGGCGACATTGACCAAGCATTTACCGTGCTTCGAAAGCGAGGGCAGGCGACCGCGGCGAAAAAGGCGGGCCGACACGCTGCCGACGGCGCGGTAGGAGCATACGTTCATGCGGGCGGAAAGATTGGCGTCCTGGTGGAAGTCAACTGTGAGACGGATTTCGTGGCCCGTAACGAAGAATTTCAGAAGTTGGTCCATGACTTGGCTATGCAAATCTGCGCCACCGATCCGCGCTTCATCCGTAAAGAAGACGTGACGGAGGAGATTTTGGCCCGCGAACGTGAGATTCTGGACGCCGAGGCGGCCAGTTCCGGCAAGCCCGCAACCGTGGTGAGCCGCATCGTGGAAGGCCGGCTGAGCAAGTTTTACGAAGAGACTTGTCTGTACGAGCAACATTTCATCAAGGACACTACCGGGAACCTGACCGTGGGTGACCTGATCGCGTCGAAAATCGCCAAGTTTGGAGAGAACATTTCCGTTCGGCGTTTCGCGCGTTTCAAGGTCGGCGAAGGTTTGGGCGAACGGCCCCAAGCTGAACCCTCGACGGAGACCGCGGCAGCCTAAATAACCTGCGCGGCCTGAAATTCTCACCTCGACCAACCATGAGCCAAGCGGCCTTTCATCGCATTCTCCTCAAGCTGAGCGGCGAGGCGTTGATGGGAACGCAAGGATTCGGAGTGGACCCGGCGGTGATCGCGCGCATCGCCCGGGAGGTGCGGGAAGTTTGCGAATTGAGCGTGCAAGTGGCCGTGGTGGTAGGGGGCGGGAACTTTATTCGCGGCGTCGCCGCCTCGCAGCACGGCATCGAGCGTGTGGTAGCCGACCACATGGGCATGTTGGCGACCGTCATCAACGCGCTGGCGCTCCAGGACGCGCTCGAAAAGGCGGGCACTTATACGCGCGTGGTCACGGCCATTGAGATGCGGGAAATTGCAGAGCCGTTCATCCGACGGCGGGTCATCCGCCACCTTGAGAAAGGCCGCGTGGTGCTGCTGGCCGGCGGCACGGGAAGCCCCTACTTCTCCACGGACACGGCGGCGGCGCTGCGGGCCGCAGAGATCAAAGCCGACGTCATCCTGAAAGCCACCAAGGTAGATGGCATCTTTGACGCCGACCCGGCCAAGGTCCCCGACGCCAAGATGTTTGCCCGGATCGCCTATCGCGAGGTTCTCTCGCGGGGGCTCGAGGTGATGGACACAACTGCTATTTCCATGTGCATGGACAACAGCCTGCCCATCGTGGTTTTCAATTTGAACACCCCGGGCAATCTGAAGCGCGTCGTGCTAGGAGAACGGGTCGGCTCAACCGTAGGACACTGAATCCTGGAAGGAGCGCAATCCCGATGATTAAGGAGACGGTGACGGATACGAAGACCCGTATGACCAAGGCCTTCGAAGACTTGCGTGCAGACCTGGCCGGCGTGCGGACAGGACGAGCATCCCTAAGCCTGTTCGACCACCTTCGGGTGGATTATTACGGGAACCCGACGCCTTTGAATCAGGTGGCAACGCTGGGCGTGCCGGAGGCGAACTTGCTGACCGTCCAGCCGTGGGATGTGTCCTTGTTGCCCGCGATTGACAAGGTCATTCGCTCCTCGGACCTCGGGTTGAACCCCGTCAACGACGGTAAGTTGTTGCGCGTTCCTATCCCCCCCTTAACCGAAGAGCGCCGCAAAGAATTGGTCAAACACGTGCACAAGATCCTGGAAAACCATCGCACGGCAGTGCGCAACATTCGCCGCGATGCCAACGAGCAGCTAAAAAAGCTTCTGAAGGAAAAGAAAATCTCAGAGGACGACGAAAAGCGCGCATTGGAAGAGATTCAGAAGATTACCGACGAGTTCACCGAGAAACTGGAGACGCTGGGTAAGGTAAAGGAGCGAGAAATTTTAGAGCTGCGTTGAGGCATGGCGCGCGGATCAAGGCGGCCCCGCGACCGCCGGCCGCCGAAAAAGGCTCTCGTTGGATGCGAACCGGCCAATGGGAAGCCAGTTTAGCCTGCCGCCTGGTTTTTGCCCCGCGCGCGCGAGGGCAAACCGCCAGCGTCGGGGGTGGCCTCGGGACGGCTTGGCGGACCGAGGTGCCTACAGTAAGATGGGGCTGAGCAATTTTTTATCCTTTGCGCAGTTTGTGTGGGGGTGCGTCCTTGGCTGAGGCCATTTACGACGTGGCGATTATTGGCAGCGGTCCGGGTGGATACGTGGCAGCGATTCGCGCCGGGCAACTGGGACTCAAGACGGTGGTCATCGAGCGCGACAACAAGCTCGGCGGAACGTGCCTGCACGTGGGATGCATTCCGACTAAAGCGCTGTTGTTTGACGCCGAGCTTTATGACCATTTTCAAAACGCCAAAGAATTTGGCTTTGAAAGCAAGGGATTCTCGGTAGATTGGGCGGCGGTCGAGGCGCGCAAAAGCAAAGTCGTCACGAGACTCTCGAAGGGCATCGAATTTCTTCTCAGAAAAAATAAAGTTGAGACGATACGAGGCTTCGGAGGGCTCGCCGGGCCGGGCCGCGTGAGCGTGACTGATGAAAAAGGCCAGCAGCGCGAAATCCAGGCGAAAAACATCGTGCTGGCGACGGGCTCGGAAGCCAAGATGCTGCCGGGGCTTGAACCTGACGCGAGCGTGATCCTGACAAACAAAGAAATTCTGGAGCTCAAAAGCGTTCCGAAATCCATGGTCATCATCGGCGCGGGCGCCGTGGGCGTGGAGTTTGCCTCGATCTTTCATCGCTTTGGCAGCCAGGTGACCATTCTTGAAATGCTGCCGCACGCCGTTCCGCTCGAAGACGAGGAGATTTCCGTCGAGCTTGAAAAAGCGTTCAAAAAACAAGGCGTCGTGCTGCATCTGGGCGCCAAGGTGGAGAAAATCACGAAGCTGGCGAACGGTGTTACGGTGGACTGGAAACCCGCCACTGGCCATGCAGAGAAACTGAACGCCGATACGTGCCTCATCGCCGTGGGCCGCTCGCCCAACACGCAGAACATCGGCCTCGAGCGGACGCGAGTCGAACTCGAGCGCGGGTTCGTGAAAGTGAATGAGTACATGCAAACGGCGGAGCCGAACGTTTACGCGATCGGAGACATCGTGGCGGCGAGCCCGCTGCTCGCGCATGTCGGCTCGGCGGAGGGCATCGTGGCAGTCACTCACATCGCGGGCAAGGCCACGGAGCCGATTAACTACAACCAGATTCCGAATTGCACGTACACGGAGCCCGAAATCGCTAGCGTGGGACTGAGTGAATCGAAGGCACGGGAAGCGGGAAACAAAGTGCGCGTCGGTAAATTTCCCTTTGTCGGCAACAGCAAAGCCGCAATTCTAGGAGATCAAGAGGGATTTATCAAAATCGTGAGCGACGAACGCTACGGCGAGATTCTTGGCGTCCACATGATCGGCCCGCGAGTGACCGAGCTGATTGCGGAAGCCGTCCTAGCGATGCGCCTGGAAGCGACCGTGGAAGACCTGGAACGCGCCATCCACCCTCATCCCACGCTGACCGAAGCCGTGGCCGAAGCCGCCCACGCCGTGCACGGCATGGCAATCCACATTTAGTTGGGCGGCCGCGGACTACCGAAAGGAGCGTTGCTATGGCAGCGACCGACAAGAAGAATATTAGCCGAGATGACGTCAACGCCATTGAGGGCAAAGGCCGCAGCCCGTTCTTCCCCGACCAGCCTGTCCCCGTGGAGCTGTTCGTGGGGCGATCTGTCCAGATCGACCATATTGAGAAGCGTGCGGTGGGGCAGGTAGCTCAAGGGAAGCCGGTTTCTGTGTTCCTCGAGGGCGAGTATGGCATCGGAAAGACATCTGTTGCGCGGTTCACCCAATGGGCAGCGGAGCGAAACGACGGGCTGTTGGGCATCTACGCGACGCTCGAACGGGCGGAGAGTATGGATGATGTGGGGGCAGCGGTGCTAGAGGCAACGCTGCGCTCGGGTGTTTACAACCCCAAGCTGGGCGAAAGGATTCGAGAGGGGATGGCCAAGTTTGTCGGCGAGCAGAGCCTGTTCGGCCTGACGATTCATGCCGAGGCCCTTCGAAAGGAAGCACCTAATATTACGCGCGGCCTTCTACCCTTTTTGTCGCAGACGCTTGACCGAGTCCGATCCAGCGGCGTCACGGGTGTCTTCCTCGTCCTGGATGAGATCAATGGCATCGCGAGCAACCCGCAGTTTGCGGCCTTTCTGAAGGCTGTGGTTGACTCCAATGCGCCTATCTCGCTTGCCCAGCCGACGTTGCCCCTCCTCCTCATGGTCTGCGGGGTCGAGGAGCGCCGCAGGCAGCTCATCGCCCAGCATGAGTCCGTCGCGCGAATCTTCGACGTTGTCACCATTGAGCAGATGTCAGACGGGGAAATGAGCGAGTTCTTTCGCAAGGCGTTCGAGTCAGCGCATCTGAGCGTGGAACCTGATGCTCTGCAGATCATGAGCCATTTTGCGGCTGGATTTCCAAAGGTTATGCACCTGGTCGGTAACACCGCCTACTGGTTGGACGCCGACGGCCGCATAGATAAAGCTGACGCGGTGTCCGCCGTGCTTTTTGCTGCGGATGAATTCGGGAAGCGTTACGTGGGTCAGCAGGTTTACGCCGCTCTACGTAGCGACAGCTATCGGTCCATACTCACAAAGATTGCCCGAATGGGACCGATGGAGATGTCGTTTAAGAGGCACGATGTTGAGCGAGGACTCACGGACGCGGAGAAGAAAAACTTTAACAACTTTCTCCAGAGGATGAAAAGGCTGAAGGTGCTTCGCGGCGCGGATGTCCCGGGCGAGTACGTCTTCATTATGAGGATGGCCCGCTTGTACATTTACATGCAGAGCATTCGAGCGACAGTTGCCCGGTAGCCATGGTTTGCCACATCGAGCATCTCGGCCTGGTTCCTTACGCCGACGCGCTCGACGCGCAGCAGGATCGCGTGCGAGCGCGCAAAGCGGGCGAGATTCCCGACACCCTCCTGTTGCTCGAACATCCGCATGTTTATACGCTCGGGAGAAGCGCGCGCCGCGAGAACCTGCTTTTCTCTCCCGCCAATCTCAAAGAAATCGGCGCCGAGGTTTATGAGACCGATCGTGGCGGCGACGTGACCTATCACGGCCCCGGGCAAATCGTCGGTTATCCCATTCTCGATCTCCGCCAGCACCGCCGCGACGTGGCCTGGTATATGCGCTCCCTCGAAGAGGTACTGATTCGCGCGGCCGGCGATTACGGAATCCGAGCGGAGCGAGTGGCCGGCGCTGCGGGAGTCTTTGTCGGCAACGATAAACTGGCCGCGATGGGCGTGCATATTTCCCGGTGGGTGACGTCGCACGGGTTTGCCTTCAACGTGAATACGGATCTTCGGTATTTTGAGTGGATCATTCCTTGCGGATTGCGCGACAAGGGCGTGACCTCGCTCGCCAAGCTGATGGGCCATACCGTTCCCTTCAGCGAGGTGGAAGAACGTGTAGCGGCGCGATTCGCGGAAGTTTTTCAGCTTGAAGTTATTCGGCCCGCTTATGCTCGGTAGTCCGCAATGCCATCCAAAAACTCACCCAGTGCCGTGCCTTCCCGCTTGCAAGCTCCTGTCCCATCCTGGCCCCGCGGTGCTCGAGCGCATGCTCTACTATTTGAAGCTAACGTGCGCGGCGGAATGACGAATCGAGCAAGTGCTTTACCGGCAGGGGAAAATCGTGGGAGGGGTTTATGTCGGGCGCGGGCAGGAACCGATCGGCGTCAGCGTTGCCCTGCGATTGATCCCAGGAGACATCCGTCATCCGCGGGCCGTCCAGTGCGGGCGTGCACGGCGGGCCGTTCCATTCGCAGTCGAATGAGATGTGGTTCGTGCACACGCCCGGATTGAAAGTCGTCGTACCGGCGACGGCGAATGACGCCAAAGGCTTGATTAAATCGGCCATCCGCGATGACAATACGGTAATTTTTTTTCGAGCACAAGTTTCTCTACCGGCGCATCAGGGATGAGGTGCCTACGAAGGATTACACGGTGCCGCTCGGAAAGGCAAGAATCGCGCGCGAAGGAACGGACATCAGCGTCATCACTTACGGTGCGAGGATCTGGACGACGCTTGAAGCGGCGGAAAACCTTGAGCGCGAAGGGCTGTCACTCGAGGTCGTTGATTTGCGAACCCTGCTGCCCTACGATGAAGATGCCGTGGTCGTGAGCGTTCGCAAGTGCAGCAAGGTGATCTTGCTGCACGAAGATACGCGCACGGGGGGCATGGCCGGAGAACTCGCGGCGCTGATTGCCGAAAAAGCGTTCGAGGATTTGGACGGGCCGATCGTTCGCGTGACGGCTCCGGATACGCCCGTTCCCTTCTCGCCACCGCTCGAAGAATACTTTTTGCCGAGCGCGAAGAAGGTGGCGGAGGCAGCGCGGAAACTGGCAGCGTACTAAGGGAAGTTGGAATTCAGATGCGGAAGTTCTGAGACGGTTCCTGTTGAGGGCTTTCAGTCTTTTACGTTTGACTGTGAACAAGGCTGAGGTTTGATCATGCCAACCAACGTCATCATGCCGCAGATGGGGGAGAGCGTGGCCGAAGGGACGGTCACGAAGTGGCTCAAGAAAGTCGGCGAGCGCGTGGAGCGCGACGAGCCGCTGTTTGAAATCACCAC
>JAJYNF010000021.1 GCA_021786455.1 Acidobacteriota bacterium | reverse complement strand
GAACATCGGCCCTCGGATTGACGTTCGAAGGGAGTTGGTGAGCAACCTCTTAGGAGCAATGCGAATGAAACTGGCTTGCATCCTGGCCTCCAGATTTGAGCAAAGCCGCCGGCCGTGACAACAATCCCTTGGCAGTGTGCGCCCAGGCTGCCACGCCCCGATCAGTTTCCGCGCCCGCGAAAGCTAAGGAGTGTATAGACCCTTGACGACAGAGTCAAGGGCGCGTCGCGGCACTGACGCGCTCGCTCGGCCAGATGGTCGGAGCCGATGCGCGGAGCGAAGCGGCTCGGCAGGAGTTGCTGAGCTATGTGACGCGCCACGCCGCAGCGATCACGGCCGTGGATCGTCTGCGTCCCCGGGTTTCCCCCTCGCCCACCCTCTGCTGACGCACGGCACGGGAGCGATAGAGAAAAACATCGAGACGGTGATCGCTCGAAGGTTCAATCGCCGGGGAATGCGCTGGACCCGGCGCGGCGCTCATCGCCTCTTGAAACTCCGAATCTGGATCGCTCGTTGCGGAAAGCGTTGGTTCGAAGCCTTGCATTCTCGCACGCCTCAACTGACAAATGCTTGACGCAACCGCTCCGCAATTAGGGCTTGACTTGCCAGGTGGGAACTGTAATATGAAAGCAACCGTGCTTATTACGGGTCACAAGGATAATCGTTAAGGAAACGGGGGTGGAACGCTTTTGGCTGAAGTGAGGCTTCAGGAAGGGGAATCTTTAGAAAACGCTCTGCGGCGTTTCAAGCGCAAGGTTCAGCAAGAAGACATCATCAAGGAGATAAAAAGACATTCCTTTTATCTCAAGCCGGGCGAAAAGAAACGGGTCAAGGCTGCCTTGGCCCGGAAGCGGGCTCGCAAGAAGGCGAGGCACGAACAGGACTAAGCGCAAACGAGCCAAGGTGCGGCGGGAGAGAGAGGTCCTGTCCACGGACGAGAGGGAAACATGGAATATCGGGACCGAGTGTTGAAATGTGTTGACTGCGGAGCGGAGTTCGTCTTTACGGCAGGTGAGCAGCTTTTTTTTGCTGACAAGGGCTTCAGGAATGAGCCCAAGCGTTGCAAGCCTTGTAAATCCAAGCGTAACCAATCCCCCGGTGGCCAGGGGGCGCACCGCATTGAGACCAGCGCAGTGTGCTCCCAGTGTGGAAAGGAAACGACCGTTCCTTTCAAACCCAGCCAGGGACGCCCGGTTTATTGCCGGGAGTGCTTCCAACAGCGGCGCGCGACTGCGACAGGCATGTAAGGCAAAGCCTGAGACGGGGACGGACAGCTTGAGGGCAGGCCTTTGAGCCGCTAAAGCGTGAAGCGGAGGGTGAAGCAGCGCCCGTCGCCCGCCGGGGGGTAGTGCTGGGCCGGAGCCAACGCGGCGCTTCACCTCCGCGAGGGTGAGCGCGAAATGCAACCGGGCTGCGAAGGCGTTTCCCCTGCCCGGAACTACACGTATTCCTGACAACACCAATCCGATTGTGCGACACTAAGTCCATATGGGGCGTTTTTGTCTGGTGAGCTTTGGCTGCCGCGCAAGTCAAGCGGATGGGGCGGCGGTGAAGCGTCAACTTATCGAGATGGGGCTTCACGCCGCAGATAGTTTTGACGGCTGCGATTGGGTGATTCTTAACACCTGCACGGTCACCCAAGCCGCCGACGCCGAGGCTCGCCAAATCATTCGACGCGTCCGGCGGAAGCATCCAGCCTGTAAAATCCTGGTTACCGGCTGTTACGCCCAACGCGCGCCGGAGGAGATTGCGAAACTTCCCGGCGTGGTCTGGGTAGTCGGAAATTCGCACCGGCACCGAATCCACGAAATCGTTCGGCGGGAACTTGGATTCCCGTTTAGCTCTGCGGGGCGAGAGGATGTTGGTGATGCCTGTCGAGAAGCGGAACGCAGCGAGGTGGTCCAAATTCGTGGCGGGTCGGAATCGCTGCCTGATCTTTGGCCAGGGCGGGTCGGCGGGAAAGCGGCCATTCTGGCCGGTGAGATTGGCGATGCATTTCACTTTGCGCCGGTGTTTGCCGACGACCGTACCCGCCCCACGCTCAAGATTCAGGACGGCTGTAACGCCGAGTGCTCGTTCTGCGTGATTCCGCGGGTGCGCGGCCGCAGCCGCAGCATGCCGGTTGATCTGGCCGTTAGGCAGATGGCCGCGCTTGCTGATCAGGGTTACCGCGAAGTGGTTCTCTCCGGCATCAATCTGGGAAGCTATGGACGCGACCTGACGCCGCGCGCCAATTTTTTAGGGCTGCTCGATCGGATTCTTCGGGAGACGTCCATTGAGCGGATTCGCATGAGCTCCATTGAGCCCATGGATGTGACCCGCGAACTGATTGAACTGGCGGCCGACGAGTCGCGCTTGGCCGAACATTTTCACGTGCCGCTGCAAAGCGGTTGCAATCGCATTCTGCGATTGATGAACCGGCGCTACTGGGCCCAGCACTATCGAGAGCGCGTCGCGGCTATCCGCGAGCGCCTGCCCAACGCCGCAATAGGCGCCGACGTGATGGCCGGTTTCCCGACCGAGACGGCGGACGAGCATGCCGAAACCTTGCGTTTGATTGAGTCGCTGCCGTTAACTTACTTGCACGTTTTTCCTTACTCGGCGCGTCCCACCACACGCGCCGCAAATTTGCCCGATCCGATGGACGGGCGGAGAATCCACGACCGCTGCCGGGATCTCCAGGCGCTTGGGAAGACCAAGCAGGAGGCATTCCAAGCCGCGCAGCTCGGAAGAACGCTCTCCGTGCTAACGCTCCATGAGACCGAGGGCGACACGCGGAAGGCGCTCAGCAACAATTATTTGAAGGTCAACTTGGTGGGCGACCGCGTGCCCCCCAACGTGATTCTGGAGGCGCGCGTCGTTCGCATCGAAAACGGCTTGGCAGGAACGCGCCTCGTGGGCGAGCCTGCTGGCCTGGCGGCGGTGAGCGCGGGCCTTTCGTCACGGCCGGCTCCGGCAGTGACCGCAGGGTGAGCCTTGAACGCTTCCCCAAATCCATGAAACCAAGCATTCCCGTGACTGAATACGTTCGGCAGACGTTTGTGCCGATGTCTCACCTTTCGACAGGGTGGGAGATGCATGCCGCGTTGCTATTGTCGCCAGCGGAAGAACGGATGATGGTGCGCGAACCCATGCAGGCCGTGCCGCGCCGTATTGTGGAGCGGTTAGGCAAGGCGCGCCTCCTGTTGGTTCCCTACCTGGCATGCCTGGAGTCGGGCGACCATGTGAGCTATGAGCGGCCGCAAGGCGAAAAGCACTCCAGCGTGTGGTTGGAAGAAGAGGACAGAATTGATCTGCTGCTTTCCTGCCGCGACCTCGACGCTCACGACACCGGCTTTGAACTCTTGGCCACCATCGCGGAACTGCTTCGCGCCCGGCTTACCGCGGAAGAACTCGACTCATACACGCGCTTGCTTGAAGACGAGCTCCGCCGCGGTGTGCCGGGCGAGGTGGACGAGGAAGCGCGCGAGGCAAAACGCCCGCTGCTTGAGCACCCGATCAAACGCTGGCCAACGAAGGCGTTTGAGGCTTATCGTAAGGTATCCTTGACGAGCACGTTGGCCGAGTACATGCACGGGCTCTGGCATGACGTTCAAGTTCACCTCGGGCCGGAGCACCTGCCGATCGCCGACTTGCGCCGTCGGATGATTCTCCTGTCAGAGCTTTTCCCTCCGAACGACGGCTACCACGTCTTTTCCGAGGAACTCGACAATGGAAGCTGATCGGCGCGCCCAGAAACGGCAGCCGAATGCCCCTGACCCGTCGCACGGACTGCCGCGCGACTTCCGGCTCTCCTCCACGGATCCGCCCTGGCCTCTTCTTCAAGCGATTGGAAGGGGCAAGCTCGAAATCCAAGGTGGCCTGTTGAATCCTGTGGTAAACTAAGCGAGTTTTACGCAGGGCGCCGAATCCTTTAAAGAAACGAGTCCGCTGAATGAAAGCCCTAATGGTTTACCCTGAGTTTCCAGACACGTTCTGGAGCTTCAAGCATGCGCTGCCGTTTCAAGGCAAACGTTCTGCCTATCCTCCGCTGGGACTGCTGACGGTGGCGGCGCTTTTGCCGTCGGCGTGGGAGAAGCGCGTCGTGGATTTGAACGTTCGCCCTTTGAAGGACCGCGACCTGGAATGGGCAGACGTGGTTTTGGTGAGCGGCATGATGGTGCAAGGGCCCTCCCTGCGCGGGGTGATCCAGCGCGCCAAGGCGCGCGGCTTGCGCACCGTCGTCGGAGGGCCGATCGCCAGCACCACCGACCCCAACCTTGCGGAAGCCGATCACGTGGTGGAAGGAGAAGCGGAAGAGTTGATTTCCATTTTGGCGAAGGACTTGGAATCGGGAAGCGCCCAGCCGCATTACAAAGCGGCCGCCTTGCCCGACCTCACTCAAGTGCCTGTGCCGGCGCTCGACCTCGCGGAAATCGGAAAGTACAGCGCCATGGCAGTGCAGTATTCGCGAGGCTGTCCGTTCACCTGCGAGTTCTGCGACATCATCGAAATCTATGGCCGCCGCCCGCGCACCAAAACGCCCGAGCAGGTGTGCGAAGAACTCACGCGCATCTACAAACTGGGATGGCGCGGCCGCGTCTTTTTGGTGGATGACAATTTTATCGGGAACAAGAAGAACGTCAAAAAGCTGCTACCGGAACTGGCTCGGTGGAACCGCGATCATCGGAAGCCGTTTTGGTTTCTCACGGAAGCTTCACTGAATCTGGCGGAAGATCAAGAGCTGCTCCAGCTTCTGCACGAGGCCAACTTTGACAGCGTTTTCATGGGCATTGAAACCCCGGTTGCCGAGAGCTTGAAGGAGACGACGAAGTTCCAAAACCTTCGCAAAGACCTGCTGGAGAGCGTGAAGTTGGTTCAGTCCTACGGCCTGGAGGTGATGGCGGGATTTATTGTGGGGTTCGACCACGATCCGCCCGACGTCTTCGACCGCCAAATTCAGTTTATTCGTGACGCGGCGATTCCCGTTTCGATGGTCGGATTGCTCAGCGCGCTGCCGAATACCCAGCTTTGGCGGCGGCTGAAGGCCGAAGGCCGGTTGTTGAGAGAAAGCTTGGGAAACAACACGCTTTTGGACATGAACTTCATTCCGCGAATGGACACTCAGGAGCTGCTCGACGGCTACCGGCGCATCTTGGAAACGATTTATCGTCCCCAGGAGTACTTCAACCGCGTTCTGGCGTATCTTTCCCGCGTCGGCACGGCGGCGCACATGCCGCTGGCCACCTCCGACTTGCTCGCTGGCTTCCGTTCACTCTGGCGGCAAGGCCTGCTCAGCAATTATCGCAAGGAGTACTGGAAGTTTTTGGCAAAGACACTACGCCGCCACCGCCGAAGCCTCGATAAAGCGATGACTCTTGCCGTCATGGGACACCACTTCTTCAAACTGACGGGAGCGATGACAGCGGAAACCGAATCGCAAGCCTGCTTTGAGGACTCTAAGCTGATTGCCGAAGCCCCCCTGCCAACCCCTTGAGGCGGCCGGGGGATCGCACGCTCAACCCTGACCTCCCTTTGGAAGCTTCACCGGGAAAGCTGCCCCGAATCCGAAAACAACCAACCTCTTGCATCCGTGGAATTTCACGATTATGCTTGGCCGCCGGTTGAAAAGCGAAATCCAGACTTCGGAGGGCGCATGGCGGCAACGCTTCCTAACTATCTGAAATCCTCAACGCCGAACCCAGCGTCGAATCGGGCGCCGTGGTACAAGAACACGGCCCCGTCCTATGCGGGAATCTTCCTCTGGGTGGCTTTTTACCTGGGGCTGGCCAAGCCGACCATCAGCAAGGCGGATTTGAGCGTCTGTCTGCTCGGATTGCTGGCCGCGGGCCTTTTGTGCTTCGCGCTCTATTATTACGCTCCGGCGATGCTCGGAATGCAGACGGGACGGCCGCTCTACGTGGTGGGCGCCTCGACGTTCGGCGCGACGGGCGGCTATCTGATGCCGGGGCTGTTGATGGGGCTGCTCCAACTTGGCTGGTTCGCCGTCGCCACCTACTACGCCACCGATTACATTATGCAAGGGCTGAATAATCATTCACGGACGCTGTTCATCGTCATCGCGGTCCTTTGGGCGTACGGCCTGGCGTGGATAGCCATCAAAGGCATTTCCTACGTGGCGCGGGTGGCTGCGTTTCTGAATTGGGTTCCGCTCATTATGATCCTGATGGTTTTCTGGGCCAATCGGAAAGGCGTCGCAAGTTATCATCCGGCGCAACCCGACAACGCGGACGGGTTCTTGATGATGCTGAGCCTGGTGCTAGGCTTCTTCGCCACAGCGGGCGCGGCGGGAGCGGATTTTGGCATGAGCAACCGCAACCGCCGCGACATCGTCCTGGGCGGCCTGACCGGCATCGCGCTGGCCATTCTTGTGGCCGGAGGGTTGCCGATTCTTTCCGTCGCCGGACA
This sequence comes from Acidobacteriota bacterium, assembly GCA_021786455.1. Lineage (GTDB taxonomy): Bacteria > Acidobacteriota > Terriglobia > UBA7540 > UBA7540 > JAKCCV01. Next base: position 6,727 of record JAJYNF010000021.1, on the reverse strand, counting down.
TATTGCCATGGCGGGAGGCGCTCCTCATTACGACTACGCAACCGCCATCAAAAGCGTGGGATCGCTCGCGCCCATCATGTTTTTCCTGTTCGCCGCGGCGTCGATGGTTCCCACTTGTTTTTGCACCTTCATTGCCGCCAACAGTTTTGGAACCATGCTGCCCAAAATTCCACGCAGCCTCTCGACGACGGTTGGCGTAACCATCGGAGCGATTCTGGCCGTGAGCGGCATAGCGCAAAACCTGGTCGGATTTTTTACGCTGGTTGGCGCGTCGTTCGGGCCGATTTGCGGCGCCATGGCGGCGGATTATTTGTTGTCGGGCAAAAAATGGTCGGGACCGCGCCAAGGCATTAATTGGGCGGGCTACCTGGCTTGGGCCGTAGGGTTTGTCGTAGGCATTCTGGACAAAATTCCCGGCGTCCCCGCAAGCTGGGTCCGAGCCGACCGGCCAGAGGTGCTGTTTTCGTTTTTGATTGGATTTGTCATCTACTATTTGTTGTCGGCCCTCGGCTTGCGTCCGCCGGTGATTGCGCTGGAAACGGGAGCTTCGTGATGCTTGCAAAATATAGTGACAGCCCGGACTTTCGAGCCGATGTCCCCACCGGCGACTCTCGGCGCTGTGGGCTTGTCCCGACCAGAGGGAAGAGACAGCGCCACTACAGAAAAGAACGTCACTCTATTTTGCAATCCACAATAGCGGGACCGGCGTGGCCGGCTTCGGAGGATCAACTATGCTGAAAGAGTTCAAGGAATTCGCCCTGCGGGGCAGCGTGGTGGACATGGCGGTGGGATTTATTATGGGCGCGGCGTTCGGCAAAATCGTCAGCTCCTTGGTCAACGACATTTTGATGCCGCCGATTGGGCTTCTTCTGGGCAAGGAGGATTTTTCAAGTCTCTACCTGAACCTTTCCGGCCAGCCTTATGCCTCGCTGGCCGCGGCGCGCAAGGCGGGAGCGGCGGTGATTGCTTACGGCAGTTTCGTGAACTCAATAATCAGCTTTCTGATTGTCGCCTTCGCCGTGTTTCTTCTGGTGCGGCAGATTAACCGCACGAAGCAGAGAATGCAGGCGCCGGCTCCCTCCGCCGCGCCCGCCACGAAAGATTGCCCGTTCTGCTTCTCACCTATTCCGGCGAAGGCCACGCGGTGCCCGCAATGCACGTCGGCGTTGCCGCCCGCCTGAGATCGAGCGGCGAGCCGTGGCCGAAAGGAAAATACCTTGAAGCGAAGCGCCCAAGCCGCCGCGCTCGCCCTCGGACTGTTGAGTCTGCCGCTCTCCGGGCGCGCCCCATTCCAATTGCATGTGGTCACGGATCGCACGACCTACAATGTCAGCGCGACCGTCCGGGCGCGAGTGACTTTTATCTCTCCTCCTTTCGCTTCACGCGCGGTTCGATTGCGTGCTCGGATTCGTTACGCCGGCCCCACGGTCCCGATCGCTCCCGTCCGCGCGATGCTTCCATCTTTTACTCCCTCGGCCGGCGATTCCTCGACGCCCTACGATGTTTTATGGACCATCCCCAGCGACGCCCCAACCGGACGATATGAGGTTGACCTTACCGTCCTTGAAGGCGCGTCGCGTCGCGTGCTGTTCAAAGGGAGGGCCGGTTCTTTCGCGGTCCACCGGCTTTTGGTGCGCGTCGCGAGCATCCAACTCAACCGCGCGTTTTACACCTCCGGCGATGCTGTAGCCTGCCGCGTGACGTTAAAAAATCTCACTCGCCATCCGCTCTCGGGGTTGCGCGTGGAATTTTCCAACCGCTATTGGCCGTGGATTGCCGGTCCCGCCGCGCAAGCGGCAGCCAGCATCGTGCCCCTTCAGACCAACCTGAATCTCGCGCCCGGCGAGGAGCGCGTGATTCGCGGGAGGCATGTGGCGGTGGCGCCGAGCGTCACCCAGCCGACGTTTCACCAATATGGCGTCGTCGTGTGGGATCACGCGAGGCAAACTGTCCTGGCCATTGCATTTAGCCCGTTGGCCATTGTGCGGCCGCCTGGAGTCAATACCCCCATTCCCTATCCGCCGCAGTATGTTTTCCCCGAGCTGAACGACATCGCCTCAAGCATTCCCGCCTACCGCGATTTTTATCCCCCTGGTCTCGCCCGTGGAGCGATCCACTTTGGCAAAGAGCACACCATGTATCCCCCGGGCGCCGAAGCCAATCTCCCTCTTACCATTGAGAACCCCACGCGAAAGCCCTGGCGAGATGTCTCCATCACGGCGCACCTATTGAATGCAGACGGTCACAAGATCGCGCGGGAAATTATCGAACGCCAAACCAACCTTGAACCTGGCCTGCCCGCGCTACAGCGAACTTTGGGCTTCCGGCTTCCTGACGCGGCCGGCCTCTACCGCGTTCGCGTCACCATTGAAGATCCGCTCGGCAATACTCTGGCCACCAACGAAACCAGCCTGGCGGTGAATCCGCTGCCGAAATCCATTCTGATCTTCTGCGCTCATGAAGACGACGAGGGAGCGTGGATGGGTTGGATTCGTGCCGCCGTGGAGAATCACATTCCGCTCCACATCGTCTATCTGACCAGCGGTGATGCCGGTTCCTGTGACATGTATTATCAACGTTCCTGCGGACCGGCCACGGCGCTCAATTTTGGCAACATCCGTATGGCGGAAGCTCGGGCCGCGCTTGCGCACCTGGGCGTTCCGTTTAACGATGTCGAGTTTTTGGGTTTGCCGGACGGCGGCTCGGGGGAAATCTGGTATCGCCATCTCCTGCCTACCAATCCGTTTCGTGATCCGCTTCTCGCCTGCGCCCATGCCCCTTACTCCGGTTTGGTCGAGCCGAACCTGGCCTACGCGCGCAATCCGGTGCTCGGAGTCATTCGCCGCATCATCTTGAAGGACCATCCTGCGGTCGTGGTGACGGCGCATCCTCCCAGCCAAGGCCATATTGATCACATCGTGACCGGCTACTTGGTCATCCGGGCGCTCCAGCAATTGGTTCAGAAAGGAGAGCTTTCCAGCCGCGGCGTTAAGGTGCTGGTCGATCGCGTGTATAATCCCAACACGGTTCCCTTCACCCCCTATCACTATGCCACCCACGTTTTTTACGTCTCAGGAGAAGTGATGATGCTCGGCGAGGAGGCGGAATGGTATTATGAATCTCAGGGGAGCAATCATGCGCTCGGGAGGATCCGCGATGAGGATCAGCTTCCCCGCAAGATTCCCTACCGGCAGATTCTAGACTGGATGAATCACCAGGGATGGAACGAACGGCCGGCGGGCGTAAGGTGAGAAAGTCGTAAATGGCTGAATGGGCCAAGCCGCCCTCGGATGCTTCCGAATTTCCGAGCGAACCTTTCCCCTGCCCGCACTGCGGGCAGTTGCTGGCGCCGACGGTCCGAGTGTGCGTGGCCTGTAAACAGCCGATTGAGCCGCATCAGATCGCCCGGCCGGCGCCGCCCCCGCCCCCCATCGCCCGGCCCGTTGAACCTGCGCCCGTGGCCAGCGCCCCGGCCGAGCGAGCGCGATTCTCCTGGGGTATCTTTTTTCGCGTCCTGTTCATTTGGTTTGCCGTCACCCTGCTCAGCGTGCAGTTCTTGAAATATGCCACGGCCCAGATGGTTCTGGAAGGACTCATCCTGTTGTCCTCGATCTGGGTATTCTACGACGCCCAAAAAAAAGCGCTGCCCAAGCCGTTTCGCTGGGCGATTGGGTCACTGCTGTTGTGGATTGTGGTTTTTCCATGGTATTTGTCGCGGCGGCAAACGCCACACGCTTCCTGCCCGTTTATCGAGGCGGAAGCCAGCACGGCCGCGCGCGCGTTCCTGTTTATACTGGCGGCAGCCTTTCTGGTCGCCGCCGTGATGGCGTTGCTCAAAGGGCATGGGCTATAAGAAACGAGGGCGCGAAGGCGGACCGTGCCGGAACGTTCACTCGCCTGCCCAGGCGCCGTCAGAAACCTGTAACACATAGGCCTCGGGCTCGCGCCCAATCGCTTTCTTGTATTCGCGCTGGACGCTCTGCGAAAGCGACGCGGTCGCGTCGGCGCGAACCAAGTTGACCGTGCAACCGCCAAAACCGGCGCCGGTCATGCGCGCTCCCAGAACGCCCGGCTGACGCCGCGCCAGCTCGACCAGTATGTCGAGCTCCTTGGAGCTTACCTCATAATCGTCGCGCAGGCTTTCGTGGGATTCATTCATCAGGGCTCCTAAGCGCGCGACGTCGCCGCGCTCGAGCGCGCGCACGGCCTCGAGAACGCGCTCGTTTTCACTCACCACGTGTCGCGCCCGCTGGAGCGAAAGTGCATCCAGTTGACCCGCGCGCGCTTCCAGTTGGGCCCGGTCCACGTCCCGAAGCGATTGTACGGCCAGCCCCGCGCGCGCCAACTGGGCGACCGCCTGGCGGCACTGCCGCACTCGAACTTCGTATTCCGATTTCGCCAAGGCGCGCTTCACCCCCGAATTAAAAACTACAATTCGGATCTCGTTCCGCAAAGGAACGTGACGGTAGCTCAAGTCCCTGCAGTCGAGGAACAGCGCGTGCTCGCGCCGACCGAGCGCGGAGACGAACTGATCCATGATCCCCGAAGGCACACCCACAAACTGGTTTTCGGCCCGCCGCGCAAGCTGGATCCCATCGCGGGCCGAGAGGCCAAGCCCCAGGAGTTTCCGCCAAAAAGCGACGGCGCCGATTTCCACGGCGGCCGAGGAGCTTAATCCGGCCTCTCGCGGCACATCACCCCCGAACACAACCTCCGCGCCGCGCAAAGTGTCGCCGTCCTCTTCCAAATATTTCGAGACGCCTCGAAAGTAGTTGCTCCACGAATGCGCGGGGTCCGGCTGGATATCGTCCAGGCTGAACTCGACCGAATCTCGGAAATCGAGCGAATGGAGGGTGACGGCGCGTCCGGAGCGGCGGCGGCCCGCAAACTTGATGGCGCGGTCTATCGCCGCGGGCAGCACGAAGCCGTCGTTATAATCCGTGTGCTCGCCGATCAGATTGACGCGCCCCGGCGCTCGACTGACAGCTTCGGGTTCGCCACCAAAAATTTCGCGAAACGCTTTTTGAATCAAAATATCCTCTCCATGCTCCTAACCCGGCCAAGCCGGGACCGAACAGGAAGGTTGGATGGTTTTCAATTCCCCCCACACCCCGATAAACACAGGGCGAAACCGAAGTGGACAAGAATATACTGCCAGATAGGGGCGGAATCCAATCCTACCTCTATCAAAGTTGGAGCAATTCTTCCCTCGAAACGGGCGGAGAGCTTTGGAGCTCGGGCGCCTTTTCTTCCGCCAGCGAATCGTTCAGAAAGATTCCTCCCCCCGTCTCCACACTGGCCAAGTATTTTAGTTTTTCTTTGCTCCGATGCGGAGGATAAAACTCCACGTGAAAATGATATTCAGGAAATTTCTTGCCCGGGGGAGCTTGGTGCAACACCATCATGTACGGAAACGGCATCTGGAACAGATGGTCGTATTTCAAAGTGACCCATTTCAGCATTTCCGCGAGCGCGGCCTCTTCCGAAGGCCGAAACTCGGCCAGCGTGCCCAGGTGCCGCCGCGGATAAACGTGAACCTCGTAAGGCCAGCGCGCGTAAAAAGGAATAAAGGCAGTGAAATCGGCGTTCTCGGCGACGACGCGGCGCGCCTCCTTCCGCTCGCGCCGCAGAACGTCGCAGAACACGCAGCGGCCTTTCCGCCGCCGATATTCCCGCGCCGCTACCAGCTCCTGCGCGACGCGCGGCGGAATCAGCGGAAAGGCGTAGATTTGCCCGTGCGGATGGGGCATGGTCACACCCGTGACCGCGCCCTTATTCTCAAAAATCAGCGCGTAGCGAATGCCGGGCATCTCCCCGAGCTCTTGCCAGCGCTTTCGCCAAAGCCGCACCAAAAGCGTGATGTGCGCTATCGGAAGTTGAGGCAAAGAGGTGTGATGGTTCGGATGGTAAAGAACCACGTCGCATTTGCCCAAGGAAGGACGCACCTTGTAAAGCTCGTCGCCCACCACAGCCGGCGGCGCCGCAGGAACGGTGAACGCGGGAAAATCATTGGGGTAAATCCACACGTCGTAATGTTCCGGCACGCGCCCCGAGCCCGGACAAAACGGGCACCACTCGGAAGGCATCAGCGGGCGCTCTTGGCGGTGAGAGGCGGTGGACACCCATTCGCGGGCTGTCGGATTCCAGCGAAGTTCGCTCACAAATCAGTTCCTCGATTTCGGCGGGCGGATGCTAGCCACGGCCCCCGGGAGCCGCGCCCAGCCGTCTTAATTCAGGAAATAATGGCGGTAGAGCGTATCCCGCTTGATGGGCCGGAAGCCCGCGTCCTGAATGATCTGGCGAAGCCGCTCCTCAGAGCTGGTGCGCACGCATCCCGCGGCCGAGACCACGTTTTCTTCGATCAGGATGCTGCCCACGTCGTTCCCGCCAAAGCAAAGCGCAATTTGGCAGACTTTGTGGCCCGGCGTCAGCCAGGAGGCTTGCACGTTCAGGATATTGTCCAGGTAAACGCGGCTGGTCGCCAGCGTCTTCAGGTAGTCCACCGCCGTGGCTTCTTCCTTGACGAAGTGTCCGAGCGACGTGTTTTGCCGCTGGAAAAACCAGGGAATAAAAGCGGTAAAGCCGCCCGTTTCATCCTGAAGGTTCCGCAGCCGTTCAAGGTGCTGGACCCGATGTTCCAGCGTCTCGCCGCAGCCAAACATCATAGTGGCTGTGGTCCGCATGCCGAGCTGGTGCGCGGTTCGATGAACCATAAGCCAGATCGGAA